>JAAZDU010000136.1 GCA_012512665.1 Bacillota bacterium
ATTCCTGCCGGCACATCTTTTGAAGATCTGCCTGACGACTGGATGTATCCCATATGTGGCGTCGGAAAAGACGAGTTTGAGAAAGAGGATTAATACACTGGACGGTGACAGCGGTGACAGGGGACGGTTTTCTGTCACCCGCATTATCTCAATATGCTTTTGCTTACCCTTATCATCTTCGAAATTATATCACTTCGAAAAAAAGAGGTGTCAATAGAACCGTCGAAACCACTGAAAAAGCCGGTTTATAAAAAACTTCCGCTATTGTCATCCTGAGCGATAGCGAAGGATCTTGGTTTTTAGCTGCTTAATAGATTCTTCATTCAGTTCGTTCATTCAGAATGACTCAATTTGGGGCTTTTTCAGTGGTTTCGAACCATCCCCTGTCCTAGTTTGACTTTGGACCATTATTACCATCTATTCGATCCGGCGCTACTACACCGGCACTGATGATTAGTTTCAAGCCTTCTTCTACGGTCATATCCAGGTAGGTAATTTCCTCATCCGGCACCAGGATGAGCATTCCAGAAGTAGGGTTGGGGGTAGTAGGGATAAAAACGTTGATAAGTCGAGCTTCAGTCTTACCCTGCACCTCCCCCTTGCATTCGCCGGTGACAAACCCCATAGCATAGGATCCTTTCCTGGGGTATTCTACCAAAACAACTTTGTTAAAAAGCTGCTTTCCCTGCAGGGAAAAAGCATCGACAATCTGCTTTATGCCAAAATATATCCTTGGTATAAGGGGTATTTTTTGCAGTAAGTTCTCCCCCCAATTGAACAGCTTTTCACCAATTACGTTGGAAACCAAAAAACCGGTAATAAAAATCAAAATTAGGCTGACAACCAACCCGGCACCCGGCAGTGGCCGCCCTAAAAACAGGGTAATATAGGTGCCTAGAAAGTTATCCAGCAACCTAAAAAGATAATAAGCCAGGTATATTGTTGCTACAGCGGGTAAAAGAGAAAACAATCCTCTTAGAAACAACTGCCTTATTTTTTTCACTTATTTCATCCTTTCCTGTTCCCCTTGCAAAAGCGGTGCAACGTGTGGAAAACACCCCTGGAATAATAATAGTGTTTCAACTGGAGATCCATTGGGGGTCAAAGGGTATCAGGAGAACTTTCCCCTGTCACATTGGCAGCCTGTTGTATTTCCATTATACGAAATTCAGCAATAACCATTGCAACAGATACAGCTGCAGCGATAAAGTCGGCAATCGGACCAGCATAAATAATGCCCTTAATTCCGAGAAAAAGTGGAAGGATTAAGATTAAAGGCAACAGAAATAAAATTTGCCTTGTCAAAGCTAAAAACATACCTTTCTTTGGTTTACCGATAGATGTAAAAAAATTAGCTGATATGGGCTGAACACAATTTAAAAAGGTAAAAAACATATAAATTCTGAAATATGATGTCGCAAAGTTAAAATACTCCGTTGAGCCTGAACCAAAAAGGGAAATTATTTGTCTTGGTATGAGTTGAAACATTAAAAAGGCAATAGAAGAAATTAAAAAGCCGGCACGCATAGCAAGTAGATATACATCCTTTACACGGCTGAATTGCCTTGCTCCATAGTTAAAGCTGGCAATCGGTTGCATCCCTTGAGAAATGCCAATAACAACAGAAAAGAAACCATGGCAACTTTATTAATAATACCGGAACTCGCCAGGGGGATAGATTCACCATAAATGGATAACGCACCATAAAACACAAGGGATTTATTCATAATAATCTGAACGATCATCATGGCAACCTGGTTGGACGCCGGCCCAGCACCAAGAGAAACTATCCGGCCGGTATATTGAAACTTTGGGAAAAGGTGTTGTTTTATGATTTGTACGGTTTTAAAATTATATAGGTAACGCATTACTAACAAAGATGAAAATATTTGACCAATCACAGTAGCTAAGGCCGCCCCGGCCATATCCATATTCAATCCAAATATAAGGATAGGATCAAGAATTATATTAATAATTGCCCCGGAAAGATTACAAATCATAGCGTATTTCGGACTTCCATCCGCCCTGATCAGATGCCCACCACTGATGGTAAAAATGAGGAAAGGAAATCCGAATAAAGTTATTTTGGTGTACGTAATAGCATGACTAAGCACATCATCAGGTGACCCAAAAAACTTTAGCATAGGTGTTAATAAAAGCAGGGTAGTAATGCTAAGTATGGATCCAAAGATAAGCGACATTGTTGTTGCGTTGCCTACATAATATGCGGCCCTTTCATTGTCACCCTCGCCTGTTGCTAAATTAAAGGCAGCTGCACCGCCAATACCAAATAATAAAGCTATGGCAACACAAGCAGTACTTAGGGGAAAAGTAATATTTGTAGCCGCATTCCCAAGTTCACCTATTTTTTGCCCAATAAAAAATTGGTCCACAATATTGTATAATGCGCCAACCAACATGGAAACAATGCTTGGTATTGCAAACTTTTGAAGCAGTTTACCAACCGCCTCAAAGCCAAGAGGGTTTAAAGCTAAAGATTCTGTTTTATCCATTACATTCTTTTCTCCCATTTATCTTTAATTTTAAAAACCTACTGCTATTTACTATTTTATAATAAAAGCCGTCTAATTTCTTTAGATATTGGGGCTTGTCCTCTATACTATTATGAGCATACTACACAGAATAATATGTCAAGAGAACCGCGAGACCACTGAAAAAGCCGGTTTTATAATAAACTGCCGCTATTGTCATCCTGAGAAAAGCACCTCGATCAAGAAAGGCCGGGACGACGAATCCATGCCACATAAATTCCTCCCAAAAGTTTCCGGGGGCGGCAATCCAATAATAGAAACCAGTACGTTTCCTCCCTCAGGAGTAATAAAGCAATGGGAATAAAAACCGGAAAGTCCCGGATTTGTTCAATTAACTGGCAGCGGAAGGGGAAACCCACTAGAGTTTTACATTATTATATGTAGTTACGGTGTAAAGATCCATAAAAAAATACGCTGAATAATGATATTCTTTTATAATCTTGAAAAAATTGGCTTAATCTATAAAACCAGCCAGGCTTAAGATCTTTTCTTTTCATCTTTTTTTCTCCATAGATTTTTTGCGTTCATCATCCTCCAGGTAAAACAAAAGAAGAGAAAGGTCTGCCGCAGTAACACCATCTATCCTGGATGCCTGTGCAAGATTATAAGGCCTTATTTTCTCTAGTTTCTGCCTGGCCTCTGTAGAAAGGTTTGTACATTTGCTATAATCAAAGTTTTTTGGTATTCTCCTCTTCTCCATCCTGGCAATTTTTTGTATGGATGTTTTTTGCTTTTCAATATAACCGGCGTACTTTATCTGGTTTTCTACCTCTGCGGCAGCATGACGAGGGAGAACGGGTTGTTCCTGCGGAAGAAAAGCCCTAACGTCGTAGTAACTCAGTTCAGGGCGTTTTAATAACTCTGCTGCAGTCAAGGGCTGTTTAATAGGAGCAGTGTTTAATGCTGCCAATTTTTTTTGGTTTTCTTCACCGGGAGTTATCCTAATACTCTCCAGTTTTGCTATTTCTGCTGCAATCATTTTTTTTCTTTTTTCCATCATAGCAAGCCTTTCTTCGTTAGCTAAACCTAACTGATAAGCTTTTTCTGTAAGGCGCAGATCTGCATTATCATGGCGCAAAAGAAGTCTGTTCTCACTGCGAGACGTAAACATCCTATAAGGCTCTTTAATATCTTTTGTAATAAGATCATCGATGAGAACACCAATATAGGCTTCTGAGCGGGATAAAATAAAGGGTTCTTTCCCCATAGAGCTGTGTGCTGCATTAACACCAGCTATCAAACCCTGGGCCGCTGCTTCTTCATAGCCAGTAGTACCATTTATCTGCCCGGCAAAAAAAAGTCCCTTTATATTTTTTGTTTCCAGGTTATAGTTTAGTTGGGAGGGGGGAGCAAAATCATATTCAATAGCGTAGGCTGGTCGTAAAATCCTCACTTTTTCCAGGCCGGGTATACTTCTCAAAACTTTGTACTGGATATCTTCAGGTAGGCTGGTTGAAACACCCTGAACATACATTTCCCTGGTCGTGGCTCCTTCCGGCTCAATAAAAACAGGGTGACTATCACGGCCTGCAAATTTTACTATCTTGTCTTCGATAGACGGGCAATAACGTGGTCCGGCCCCTTTTATCAGCCCTGCATAGAGGGCTGCTTTATGCAAGTTATCCCGTATGATCTGATGGGTCTCAGGTACTGTCCGAGTAAGCCAGCAGCACACCTGATCCTCAAAAGAGCGGTCGCTGTTAAGAAATGAAAAACCCCCTGTATGCTCATCTCCAGTTACAGGGCCCATTACAGAAAAGTCAATGCTATCTCTGTGGACGCGAGGGGGGGTTCCAGTTTTCAGCCTTTTTAAACAAAAACCCAAACTAGCTAAATTATCTCCCAACGCCTCGGAAGGTCTCTGCCCTGCAGGAGCCCCAGGGTAAGCAGTTTGGCCAACAAAAATCATTGATCTTAAAAAAACCCCGGTAGCTAACACTACTGCCCTGGAACTGTAAACTGTCCCTGTTATAGACTTAACTCCGGTTACTCGATCATTTTTTACAAGAATTTCTACGATTGTAGATTCTTTTAGGTCAATATTTTCTTCCTTTTCCAGGATTTGTTTCATTTGCCTTTGGTAGAGGGCTTTATCAATTTGAGCCCTGAGAGCCCTTACTGCTGGTCCCTTACTTGTATTAAGCAACCTCATTTGAAGTATACTTTCATCAGCCACCCTGGCCATAATTCCCCCCAGGGCATCAATTTCTCTTATCAAGTGTCCCTTCCCAGGCCCACCTAGAGAAGGGTTGCAAGCCATAAAGGCCAGTTGATCCAGGTTGATGGCAAATAAGGCTACCCGGCAACCTGCCCTCGAAGCAGCCCAGGCAGCTTCACAGCCTGCATGCCCGCCACCCACCACGATAACATCATAATCAAAAAATCCATTAGGCTTCATTTTTTTGGCGTAAAACTTCCCTTCTAAACTTGTTTAGTTTATCATACACCTTTCCCCCGCTACTTTTCAAGAATTATTGCTTAACCAAGATAAGTACTGTTTACCTATTAAATTAAATAGTTAACAAATTTGTCTTTTTAAGTTATAATAGAACAAATTGTTTTATAGGGGGATATACATTAATGACACACAGGGTCTATAATTTTAATCCTGGTCCTGCTACCTTACCACAAACAGTACTAGAAGAAGCTCAAGATACATTAATTAATTATCAAAAGACCGGTATGTCGGTGATGGAATTAAGTCACCGTGCAAAAGAAATTTCCTTCATGATGGAAGAAACAGAATCTCTTTGTGCCGAACTTTTAAATATACCTGAAGATTACAGTATTCTGTTTCTGCAGGGAGGGGCTAGTCTACAATTTGCTATGGTCGCCCTTAATTTCCTATTGGAAGGTTACAACGCTGGGTATATTTTAACCGGCAGTTTTGCCGAAAAATCATATCAAGAAGCACAAAAAGTGGGTAGCGCTTACATCGCTGCCTCCACCAAAAAAGGTGGTTACAAGACAATACCCCAAGATAAAGATATTGTAATAAAAGACAAAACAATCTATTTACATCTAACTTCTAACAATACTATCTTTGGTAGTCAGTGGCAGTCGTTCCCTGAGCTAAAGAACGTTCATCTGGTAGCCGATATGTCCAGTGATATAATGTCACGTCCTCTAAACATTTCTCAGTTCGGACTTATTTATGCAGGGGCACAGAAAAACCTGGGGCCTGCAGGGGTAACACTTATTATAGTTAGTCCTGCCATGCTATCTTATTGCCGGCAGGATTTGCCTGTTATCTTACAATACACAACTCACGCTAAAAATAAATCGCTTTATAATACCCCACCCACCTTCAACATTTATATAATGAACTTGGTTCTAAAGTGGCTAAAACAGCAAGGTGGATTAAAAACAATTGACAAGATCAACCGTACTAAAGCAAACTTAATTTACCAGGTTATAGACAAATACTCCTCGTTTTACATTGGGCATGCAAACAAGGAGTATAGGTCCTTAATGAACATTACTTTTAGGCTGCCGTCGGCAGAGCTGGAAAAAAAGTTTTTACAGCAAGCATCATCAGAGGGTCTGGTTGGCTTAAAAGGGCATCGCTCCGTAGGCGGTATAAGGGCTTCAATTTACAACGCCATGCCTGTGGATGGGTGCAAAGCCCTGGCAGATTTCATGGAGTCTTTTTACGCCGCAAATACAAGCTAAAAACTCCCTTAAAATTTACGGCAATTCCCTTCTTATTCCGAACAGAGGCTTTTTATTATCTTAAATTTTGCCGGCCATATTAGCTAAATCCTGCACTCTGGAAGACAACTCCTGCATGGTTGCTGTTATCTCCTCCACAGCTGAGGCCTGTTCTTCCGAAGCTTCGCTTACTTTTTTTACAAATTCAAGCATTTTGCCAACTGCATCTGTTATGTCATTTATGATTTCACTAACACTTTCTACTGAGCTCGCAGTATCATCGGAAAGCTTGCGGATCTCTTCTGCAACCACAGAAAAACCTCTCCCAGCCTCACCTGCGCGGGCGGCTTCAATAGCGGCGTTTAGCCCCAGTAGATTTGTCTGCCCTGATACTTTTTTTACATAACTAATTACTTTGCCAATATCCTTTAAGCTATTCTCTGATTTAACCCCAAAAGAGCTCATCTGTTGCGCCAATTCAGTTAGTTGTTGTGCCTCGCTGGACATAGAATCAACACTGGCTAAAATCTCCTGAAAAGCGCTGGCCAAATCCTCAGAAATAGTTCTTAGCTTTTCTTGTTTTTCCAGGTTCACTGCAATGCCCACACAGCCGATGACCTTCCCCTGTTCATCAAAAATAGGCGTGCTGGTAGTTTTAAAAGGCACTCCATAAACTTCAGCTGGAACAACAGTACTTATTTGCTTTTTTGCTTCAATGGCTTGCTTCAATCCACTTCCTTCAGGAATGGGATCACCAGCCTTCTTTTTTAAATTAATGGTTCGCCCAGGCACAGATTTCAAATACTTTTCACAATCGGTCACTCCAATAGTAATATCATCGTCTAAAAAATCATTCAAAAAATCTGCTACCTGCACCATTATACTTAATTTTTCTTTACCTGTGTAATTCCTCATTTTTGCTCCCTCCATACATAATCATCTACAAAATAAAAAGCCAATAATAATAATAGCAAATGTATACTATGGTTCGACAAAAAAATAGTTACTTCCTCTTAAGTTTTAAGTTTTTACACAAATAATGGATTTGAAAACAGAACAAAAACACCTTGTTGAAGATTGACCCGATCATAAAAATAACAGTGCCCAAAAGCACTGTTA
>JAAZDU010000137.1 GCA_012512665.1 Bacillota bacterium
ACCCAGTACAGGGATATCCCAATCATAAATATCGGCATAAAGCCGTGGAAAATTACTATCATTTATGCTGGTAGTGCTCCCAGACAAAATGACAGCGCTAAGCTGTTCCTTTTGTAAATCCTCTAGAGAAATGTTATATGGTACTATTTCACAATAAACTTTTAATTTTCTTATGCGTTGGGCTATTAAGCGGGTGTACTGACCGCCAAAATCTATGATAATAACCTTTTCATGCGCCACCATACTGCCCCCCTCTTACCAGCAATAGTGAGAAACAATTCCTTATTCGTCGAAACAGGATAAATTTCCTTCTAAAAATTGAAAAAGGTCCCTTTTTTAAAGGGACCTTTTACTATCACATGGGGGGCATATCCATTCCGGGCATTTTGTTATTTTTTTCTTCTGGTTTTTCTGCCACAACAGCTTCGGTGGTAAGGAATAGAGCAGAAACACTGGCAGCGTTTTGGATGGCAGAACGTGCAACCTTGGCAGGGTCTACTATACCTTCTGCCATCATATCTTCAAATTTCCCGGTAAGAGCATTGTAGCCTTTGCCCTTTTCCATAGCTTTTACCTTCTCTACAACAACGGAACCCTCTTCACCTGCATTGTCGGCAATTAAACGAAGAGGCTCCTCTAAAGCGCGTTTCACAATCATTACGCCAACAGCTTCATCCCCACTAACATCCAGATCATTTAATCCGTAGGAAGCGTTGAGATAAGCCACCCCTCCACCGGGAACAATACCTTCCTCAACAGCAGCCCGGGTAGCAGAAAGGGCATCTTCGATGCGGAGTTTCTTTTCTTTCATTTCGGTCTCGGTAGCAGCACCAACCTCAATAACAGCTACCCCACCAGCCAGCTTAGCCAGCCGTTCCTCCAGTTTTTCCCGGTCAAAATCGGAAGTGCTTTCTTCAATTTGGACTCTTATCTGCTTAATCCGCTTTTGAATCTCTTCAGTAGAGCCAGCGCCATCAACAATTACAGTCTCATCTTTATTAACTCGAACCTGACGGGCTTTGCCCAGCATATCAACAGTTACATTTTTCATGTCAAGACCCAAATCTTCTGAAATTACCTGCGCACCCGTCAGAATTGCTATATCTTCTAACATAGCCTTACGGCGGTCGCCAAAACCAGGCGCCTTAACAGCAACGCAGGTAAAAGTGCCACGAATCTTATTGACAACTAAAGTAGCCAGCGCTTCTCCTTCTACATCTTCTGCTACCAGCAGGAGCTGTTTTCCTTGCTGCACTATTTTCTCCAACAAGGGTAAAATGTCATGAATGTTACTTATTTTGCGGTCAGTAAGTAAAATAAAAGGCTCTTCCAGGACGGCTTCCATCTTTTCAGTATCAGTTACCATATAAGGTGAAATATAACCTCGATCAAATTGCATACCCTCAACAACTCTCAGGTCCGTGGTAAACCCTTTAGATTCTTCAACAGTAATAACGCCATCTTTACCAACTTTTTCCATAGCCTCAGCAATGAGCTTGCCTATAGTCTCGTCGTCAGCAGAAATAGCGGCAACCTGAGCAATAGCCTCTTTACTCTCAACAGGCTTACTTTGGTTTTTAATACCTTCCAAGGCTTTCTCCACGGCTTTTTCTATACCGCGTTTCATAATCATGGGGTTAGTACCAGCAGTAACATTTTTTATACCTTCACTTATGATGCGCTGTGCTAGCACGGTAGCAGTAGTGGTGCCATCGCCAGCGACATCCTGTGTTTTGTTAGCAACCTCTTTTACCAGTTGCGCTCCCATATTTTCAAAAGGATCTTCGAGCTCGATCTCACGAGCAATTGTAACGCCGTCGTTAGTTATTTGCGGAGAACCAAATTTTTTATCCAGCACAACATTACGTCCCTTGGGACCAAGGGTTACTTTTACGGTATTGGCAAGTTTATCAACGCCTCTTTCCAGGGCCCTACGGGCATCTTCCCGAAAAATTATCTCTTTTGGCATGCTTACTACCTCCCTAATGTATTTCAAATAATATCAATAGATTAACTAAATACTGCCAGTATATCATCTTGCCTTAAAATAAGGTACTCTTCTCCATCTACTTTTACTTCTGTGCCAGCATACTTGGAAAATAGTACTTTTTGGCCTACCTGGACATCCATTTCTAGTTTGGTGCCGCTTTCTAAAACCTTACCAGGACCAACAGCAACTACTTCTCCTTCCTGGGGCTTGTCTTTAGCCTTGTCTGGTAGCACAATGCCTGTTGGTGTTTTTTCTTCTGTCTCCAAAACTTTAACAACAACTCTGTCTTGAAGTGGCTTTAGCTTCATAAAAAAACCTCCCTAAGCGAGTATTAAAGTATTTATTTCTTATCAGCACTCATTTAAGGTGAGTGCTAATAACCGACACACACCATCATATATAAAATCAACAGGTTTATCAAATTAAAATAACTACTAAATATATTACTAGTTCAGCGATTTTCTTTTAGAATTTATCATTTTTTCTTGTTTTCTTTTTTTCTCTTTATTTTCCTTAATTAACAATATTATTATTCGCTTTTTAAAAAATAGTATGCATGCTTAAAAGACA
>JAAZDU010000138.1 GCA_012512665.1 Bacillota bacterium
ACAATAAGGGCGATGCTGCGGCAGTAAGTGCTCTTTCCTGCCATATTTGGCCCGGTTATAATATGAATTTTATTCTTATTATTCATCTCCAGATCATTTGGGATAAACCTTTCAGCCTGTAGCGTTTGTTCAACTACAGGATGCCTCCCCTGCTTTATTTTTATCAAGCCTTCTTTATTGAAATAGGGTTGGCAATAATTATAGCGAAGAGCCGCCATAGCAAGGCTGCATAGGCAATCAATATTAGCAATAATATTTGCTATCTGCTGTAATTGAGCAGAATAGGAGGCTGCTTTTTTTCTTATTTTTTCAAAGATATTGTATTCTAATTGGTACAGTTTTTCTTGAGCTCCGAATATTTCGTTTTCAAAATTTTTTAACTCCTCTGTAATAAATCGTTCAGCATTAACAAGCGTTTGTTTGCGTATGTAATAATCTGGCACCTGAGGCAGATTGGGTTTTGTTACTTCAATATAATAGCCAAAAACCTTGTTAAAACTAACTTTAAGTGACTTAATACCTGTTTTACCCCTTTCTTTTTGTTCTAAATCTAAGAGCCAAGTTTTCCCCTTTTTTCTAATTTCCCTTAAGCGGTCAATCTCTTGGTCATAACCTGCCTTAATAATGTTGCCTTCTTTTAATGAAAGAGGGGCGTCTTCATTAATTGCGCTATCTATTAAAATAACCAATTCCTGTAAATCTGGGAAAGAACAGATCAAACTGATCAAATATTTTGGTCCATTGGCAAGCTTTTGTTTTAAAAGAGGGATTTTTTGCAAACTATTGCGCAATGCCAGTAAATCCCTGGGATTGATGTGCCCCAGAGTAAGTCGAGTTGTCAATCTTTCTAAATCATATATGTGCTGTAGAATTTTCTTTACTGAAATAAGGACATCATCGTTTTCTTTTAAAAAATATATGACACTTTGTCTATCTTGTATCAGTTCAAGTTTTGTAAGAGGTTTAACTAGCCAATTTTTAAGCATTCTCCCTCCCATAGCTGTATCGGTAAAATCTATAATTTCAAGAAGCCCTCCACTCTTTTTCCCTTCCCTAATAGTTACAAGCAGTTCAAGATTTCTAATAGTAATATTATCCAACTGCATAAAGGAGTCGTCCAAACAACAGGTTATTTTATTAATGTGCGAAAGATAATCCTTTTGTAGAGTAGTAAGATAGCGTAAAGCGGCAGCAGCGGCAATAATAGCATGTTGTTGTCCTAATAGCTCTTGATCAATATGAGGAAATTTATTAGAAATAATTTTAAGAGAGGGGTGATAAGGGTGGAAAAAATGTTCTCCTTCTGCAGGAGGTATGCAGTTTTCGCTAAAACCATTTTCTCTATACAATAGCTGATATGTTTTTTTATCAGCTAGAATTTCGGAAGGCTGTAAACGATAGAATTCATCCTTTATTTTAGCGAGAGATGCTTTGCCCCTGTATTCACCAGCATAAAACTCACCAGTGGATATATCTACATAGGCGAAGCCATAGGCATTCTCTCCCGTGCAAATGGACATAAAAAAATTATTATTTTTTTCATCTAAGATATTTGTTTCAGTAATTGTACCCGGAGTTATTATTCTGGTGATTTCCCTCTTAACAAGGCCTTTACTCTGGGCAGGATCTTCTACCTGGTCACAGATGGCAATCTTATAACCTTTTTTTAGTAGTTTAGATAGATAGCTATCTGCAGCATGAACTGGTATCCCAGCCAGCGGGACGGGATTATTTTTACCGACTTCTTTTGAAGTGAGGGTAAGATTTAATTCTTTGGCAACTATTTTAGCATCGTCATAAAACATTTCATAAAAATCACCCAAACGAAAAAAAAGTATTTTATCAGTATGCTCTTTTTTAAACTTTAAGTACTGCTTCATCATCGGAGTATGATGATTCATTTGTAATGACTGTCCCTCCGCATTTTTACTGTATCATAAATTATAACATAGCTGATAAAAATGCTACAGTAAAACAAAGAAAAAACCCCATGAGGGGTTATATAAATCAAAATTACAATTATGCATTAGCAAGTTATTTTTATTTATGGCAATCAGGGCATATACCAAAAAAGTAAAGTTGTTGTTTTTGAACAGTATAACCTGTTTTTTCCTCAATTTCTGTTTTCAATTCCCCACCGCAGGGAGGAATATTAACATCATGAATGTCATCTACACGGCCACATTCTATGCAGGCAATATGCGGATGGTTACTAGTATTAGCATCGTATCTTATACTACCTTCCCCAGTATTAAGCTCCTGAATAAGACCAACTTGCTTTAATACTTCAACAGTTTTGTAAATGGTTGCCAAACTCATTGCAGGATATTCTGGTTTTAACTTTTTATAAATCATATCTACATTAGGATGATTGGTGCTATTTTTTAAGACAGAATAAACAGCCATTCTCTGCGGCGTTACTTTTATTTTTTTAGATCTTAGAACTTGCTCAATATTTTTCATCTTTAATTCTTCCTTCAACATCTATTAATAATTGTTCTCTTTTTATTTTTAATATATATATAAAATTTTGTTAGTCAAGACATATTGCAGTTTATATAATAAATCTGCCTTCTTTAGTTTTTTCTCCTATTAAAAATTGACTGCGTGCTTCCTTTATTTTAATATTGACGAATTCACCAATTAGACCATCTGCAAATGGAAAATGAACAATTTTGTTATTTCCAGCTCTTCCCGTTAACATTGACTTGTTATGCTTGCTCCTTCCTTCTACTAAAACTCTTAAAACCTTGTTAATATATTGCTTATTTTTTTCTAGGCTTATTTCCTGTTGTTTTTTAACAAGAGCTGTTATTCTCTGTTTTTTAATTTCTGGAGGCACCTGCTCTGAAAATTTAGCTGCGGGTGTTCCTTTACGGGGAGAATAAACGAATGTAAATGCAGCATCAAATTTGACTGTATCCACCATCTCCATAGTTTGTTGGAAGTCTTCATCTTGCTCACCTGGGAAGCCTACAATAATATCTGTTGTGATAGCTGTTTCAGGGCTATATTTGCGAATGTTGTTAACCAGGTCGAGATAGTATTCTCTGGTATATTTCCTGTTCATTAATTTAAGAATTTTATTGCTTCCCGACTGTAAAGGAAGGTGAATATGTTCACAGATATTTTCCCTTTCATTTATTGCTTTAATTAATTTCAATGAAAAGTCCTTAGGGTGGGAGGTCATAAATCTTATATGCCCTATGCCTTCTATTTTACTTACTTCTAATAACAGATCAGCAAAATCAATTTTTTCAGATGAATCCAGATCCTGGCCGTAGGAATTAACATTTTGCCCAAGCAAAACAATTTCCTTAAAGCCTTCCTCTGCCAGTTGCTTTACCTCTTTAATAATAAGAAATGGTTTTTTGCTTACTTCTTTGCCCCTTACAT
>JAAZDU010000139.1 GCA_012512665.1 Bacillota bacterium
CTCTTATATTTTTCTTTCGCTCACGGGGCAGCTGCCCGTGCTTAGACTCTATTTTTTGTTCATATAAAAATTTGCCTTTTCTTCTCTCTATAGTGCTTATCTGCTGCCCCGCCTTTTGGGTAAAAATATCAAATTCTTCTTCTAAGAAAGCCGGCTCAGGGGTTTTTCTTCTTGGCACAGCCTGCCGCCGTTCCTTCCTACCCCTTCGCTTCAGCGTAGAGGAAATGACCATAATTATAATAAAGAGTATAAGAGCTTCCACGTTTTTCGCCTCTTCCTAACCGCTCATTTTTCATTTTAACTGCCTTCGTTTTCGCTTTTATCAATTTTTTCTCCTCTGGAGATGGCATCCCTCATCTGCGTATCTGCTATAATGTTTTTCATATTGTAATAGTCCATGACACCTAACTTTCCTTCCCGCAGCGCCTGGGCCAATGCTTTCGGTACCTCTGCCTCGGCTTCCACCACTTTTGCCCTCATCTCCTGAACAGCTGCTCTCATTTCCTGCTCCCTGGCCACAGCCATGGCTCTCCTTTCCTCAGCCTTAGCCTGTGCTATCCTTTTATCCGCTTCTGCCTGATCGGTCTGCAGTTGCGCCCCAATATTCTTGCCCACGTCCACATCGGCGATATCAATGGAAAGAATTTCAAAGGCAGTCCCAGCATCCAGACCTTTACTCAACACAGTGCGGGAAATATTATCGGGGTTTTCTAAAACCTCCTTATGACTTTTAGCTGAACCAATAGTGGTTACGATTCCTTCCCCAACCCTGGCAATAATAGTTTCCTCCCCGGCACCGCCTACCAGCCTCTCAATATTAGCCCTGACAGTCACACGTGCCCGGGCTTTTACCTCAATACCATCAATGGCCACAGCAGCAACCTCAGGTGTCTCAATAACTTTAGGGTTAACGCTCATCTGAACGGCCTGTAAAACATTGCGGCCTGCCAGGTCGATAGCAGCCGCCCTCTCAAAGGACAGTTCAATATTAGCTCTCTGGGCTGCCACCAGGGCATTAACTACTCTGTCCACATTACCTCCAGCCAGATAATGGCCCTCCAGCTTGTTGACGTTCAAATCAAGGCCGGCTTTGGTTGCTTTTATGAGAGGCTCCACCACTCTAGCAGGAACAACGCGGCGCAGGCGCATACCAATTAGGGTTACAATGCCTATGCGCACACCTGAGGCCATGGCAGCAATCCAAAGCCTTAGGGGAATAAAACTTAGAATAATGGATATTACAACAATAATAATGGCCAGCGGTACTAAAAAAATGAACAGATCATACATCTATAGACCACTCTCCTTTCTTTTTTGAGTAGCAACATAAAACTTAATTGCTTTCCTCTTGGGAACGAACAACAACCCGCATGCCCTCTACCTTCTGCACATATATTTTGCTATTGGCCGGGATAAAGCCTCCTTCACTCACCACATCTACCTGCTCTCCCCCAATGAGAGCTTTGCCTGCAGGGCGAAGAGGAGTAATCGTTTTGCCCTGTAAGCCTACCAATTCCTCACGATTTGCCGTAGCTACATAACCCAGTTCCTTTTTCGCAGCTTCCTGCAAAATGAACTTTCTAAGCAGGCCCTTTTTCTGTAGAAAGCGAAAAGCAAAGAAGATAAGCACCGCACTTAAAAGGAGGGAGAGCAAAAGCATTTTAACGCCCTGGGCTGCTGTTACCGCTGCCAGCACAATAGAAGCTGCCAGGGCTAAAAGACCTCCCAGCCCAAAGATGCCAAAGCCGGGAATAAAACCCTCCACCAAAAGCAGGGCCAGCCCCAGCAAAAATAATAAAATCGCCTCCCAACCTGCTATACCTGCCATAAAGTGCCCGCCAAAATAAAGGCTAAAGCATAAAATGCTCAGCAGCCCTGCTACACCAAACCCGGCAGTTAATATTTCAATTACCATGGCTGTTATACCCAAAGCTAAAAGCAGTGTGGCCACTGCAGGATTTGTGACAAAACCTGTAATCCTTTCCGCAGCGGAAGGGGTAAAGCTGATGATGCGGGCAGCAGGCATGCCGATTAAGGAGCAGAGCTCATCTTTATCAGATACAATACCATCGACAAAAGCAAGGCGTTCGGCTTCGCCCGAGGTCAAAGTTAAAAGCTCGCCTTTTTCCACCACACCCTCAACTTCCAGCTCCTTATTGACCATGGCAGCAGCCAGCAAGGGGTCTTTCCCCTGCCGTTCCGCTGCCCCCCGCATCCGGGCTTCCCACGCCGAAAGAAATTTTGGGTCAGCTACAGAACTGCCCCCCATGTACCTGGGTTCTGCCGCTCCAATAGTGGAGCCCGGCGCCATAAAAAAGCCATCGGTAGAAAGGGCAAGAAAAGACCCGGCCGAAAGCGCGCGTTGGTTGATATAAGCATAGAC
>JAAZDU010000013.1 GCA_012512665.1 Bacillota bacterium
GACGTTATCATCGGCGGCCGCTCCAGCGATTCTGCTATCTTTGCTGCACCGGCCATCCTGCACGGTTTTCCGGAAAACCTCGCCTACTACCTGGGCAAAGTGTTAGAATGCGCCTCCTTCTGCGCAGAACCTTACGGCGCCAAGGAATCCGTTATCGGCACCATCACGCACGAAGATGTGAAGGTTACGGCCATGCACCCTGACCAGATGTGCACCATCGCCTCCGTAGCCGCCCACGCCATGTATGAGCGCTCCAACCCCTACTACGAGTACGTGGCCGGGGGCATGCTGGACATGACAAACTGTAAGTATGAGCAGTACGACAAAAAAACCTGCCGCATAACGGGGCCAAAATTTATTCCCGTAGAAGGTAAAATAAAGGTGAAGCTGGAAGGCGCAGGCAAGGTTGGCGAAAGGTATGTGGGCATCGCCGGTATAAGAGATCCTTATTCCATAGAAAACATTGATAAGGTAATTGACTGGGCCAAGCAGCAGGTGAGAGAAAGGTTTGGCGACAGCGGTTACGAGCTGCACTACAACATTTACGGCAAGAACGGCGTCATGGGAGATCTGGAACCGGTGAAGGAAATTAGATCCCACGAGCTGTGCGTGGTCTGCCAGGGAATCGCCCCCACCAAGGAGATGGCAGAGGAGATAACCATGATAGGCACACGGCAGATCTTTTATGCCCGCCTGCCCGAGGTAAAAGGAACTGCCGGCACAGCAGCTTTTGTGCTGGATGAAGTGCTGCCGGCTTCCCCCGCCTACAGGTGGACCCTTAACCACGTCATTCCTGTAGATGATCCCATGGAACTTTTCAGCGTCCACATGATCGATGTTAAATAAAAGGAGGTATCGCCATGAAAACAAAAAAGCTGGTTGAACTGGCAAAAACAATCCGCAGCAAAAATGCCGGGCCGGATAAGACTACTTTTGACATTGTTTTTAGGGAAAAAGAGGTTTATGAGCTGGTAAAAAAGAGCAATGCCATCACCAGAGAGAAAATAGCCAGCCTCTTTAACGTCAACGACGACAGGATAAGCGACTTTGTCTATTTTGGCCCTGCTTTTGCCATTAAATTTACCATTTACCGCTCTCAGCCCAGCGGAAGCCCGGGAGACGGAGACATCTTTGCCTGCCAGCAGTATCCTCCTCTTTACGATATCGAGATTCCTGTAGAGTAAAAATAGTTATGATCCTTTTTCAAAGGAGGCAAAGATATGCCAACCCAGGAAATGTTGTTGGAGATAGGAGAGCGCATCGACAGCCTTATTACCCTTGATGTGCCCTCCAGGGGGGCTATTAAAAATCTTTACCCCTATGCCAGGAAAAAAGCGGGGAAACCCCTTGCCCTGGCTGCAGCCCAGGCCCTCTGCGAGAGCGTAAAGGAAAAAGGCGTAGTATTTATCGCTACCGGCTGGCCTGACCGCCCCCATATCAACCCTGAGATTGCCGAAACGGACGGGCCTCCCGGGGCGGCTGCCCTGGCGCGGGCGCTGCACCGCGGCTTAAAAGCCGTACCCATTATCTTCATTGAAGAGAACCTGGTGGAAAAAATGGCCATCGTTTTAGAAGCAGTGGGCTTAAGAGTGCTCAGCCCGGAGGAAGCAATTGCGGCTGCCTCCTCCCATGCCCCCATCCACGCTGCCTCCGTGCTGGGTTTCCCCACCGACAGGGAAGAGGCAAAAGAAAGGGCAAAAGAACTGGTAGAAAAATATTCGCCCCGGGCCGTGGTAGCAATAGAAAAGGGCGGCATGAACGATAAAGGCTATATCCATACCAGCCGCGGCGCTGAAACAACCAAAGATATGGCCAAGGCAGACTACCTGTTCCTGGAGGCCATTGAAAAAGGTATTACCACCATCGGCATAGGCGACGGCGGCAACGAGATTGGCATGGGCTTTATTAAAAAAGAGCTGCGGGAGATCCTTCCCTACGGGAAAAAATGCTTGTGCGGCTGCGGCGGCGGCATCGTGCCCGACACAGTAACTGATGTGTTGGTTACAGCCGTCATCTCCAACTGGGGCGCTTACGGCGTGGTAGCCTGCCTGGCAGCCATCCTGGAGCGCATAGACCTGCTGCACAGCAGCCAGCTGGAGCAGAGGGTCCTCTGGCGCTCCTCCGATGCGCGCTTTATCGACGGCATAACCGGTTTCGTGGAGCCCGGCGCCGATGGCATCCCTGCCCGCATCAACATGGCCTATCTCGATCTGATGGCCGAAACGGTGATCCAGGCCCTGCGCTATGCCGGCAAAAAAGGGCTGCTCAACAAAGGCGCGCGATACCTTAAGATCCCCGTGGAATAAAGCACAATACCCTACACTCCTCCTCTCTTTTCAACCAAAAGGGCCGGCTCTTCAATTGATAAAAGAGCCGGCCCTGAAGCATTGAAAAGCCCTTTTGGCTTTAGCCTTCCAGGCTTTTTTCTTCTCCCTCTTCCCGGGCACCTGCCGGTACCAACTCCTTTTCCTGCGTCTTTCTCTGGTAAAGGAGGCTGGCCACCGCTACCACAACTCCCACTATATCGGTAACAACAGTGGGGTAAAGCAGCAAAAGGCCCGCTACAAGTAAAATGAACCTCTCCACCAGCTTTGTGGGGCGCAGCAGGTAACCAATTACAGCCCCTGCCAGCAGGAAAATACCGACAAAGGCGGTGATGGCAACATAGACAACCTCCCCCACAGTCCCCTGCATGAGCATGGCGTGGTTTTGTACCATCAAGTAAGGAACCAAAAAGCCCGGCATGGCCAGCTTAAAGGCAATAAAAGCTGTCTCCGTCCACCTGGCATCAGCTATACTGCAGGCAGTATAGACCGCCAAGCAAACAGGAGGCACAATGGTGCCGAAGATGGAAAAATAGAAGATAAACATATGGGCTACAAGAGGCGCAAGGCCCAACCCCAGCAGCCCCGGGGCAACAGCCACGGCAGCGATGATGTAAGCAACAGCCGTGGGCAGGCTCATGCCCAGGATAAGGCAGGCTATCATAGCAATAACCAGGGCAACGCCCAGGTTTCCACCCGACATCTCCACAATAATGGTGCTGAACTTAACCCCCAGGCCCGTCATGGACATAATGCCCAGGACTATACCTGAGCAGGCGCAGGCCGATTTCTTTTTGACTAGGCAGCAATGCAGCGTGATAAAAAATAGTGCAACTTTTTAGGACAAATAAAGGGCCAAAAATTCACCTTATTATATCAGGATATAACCATTTGATTAATTATATATTCAACCTTTTGGTGCATTTTCCTGCAGCAAAATAAAAATTTCTAAAAAAGTTTTTGTTTAATTTTTTGCAAAAGTTTTTGGCAATGCCGGGCCTGTTGCCGGTCGGGCAGGCGGCTGCTGTAGCAGGCTTCCTGAAAAAGCCTGGTCATTTCAGCCGCTTCTTCCAGGGCTAAGGCCTGTTTTTTATGAGAGGCCTGCAGGCGCTTTAAATATTCCAGTGGTGTCTCGCAGGGCAGCTTGCGGCAGCCTAATTTCCTGCCCCATTTTAGAAAAGATTGATAGCAGCGATGTATCTTTTCGTAAGGGGTCCTGGCGGGAAAAAGCCTTAACAAAAAGACATAAAGCTTTTGAGAAAGGTGGACTGCCCCATGTTTTAAGCTCAGGCAAGCATGTTGCACTCCCAGCCAGAGCTGCTGCATCAGCAGGGCCAAAAGGCGCCAGGCTTGCTTTAAAGTTTTCCAAAACGAAAAAGCTTTCCGCCTGCGCTGGACAGGAGCAGCCTGCAGCCGGGTTTTGAGCCAGGCTATAAAAGTTAATAAGGCTATAATGCCAATAACAACAGAAAGCACAATTAATATTGTAATATACAATGGTATCATTTCAGCCACCGCCTCTATGACCTCTTCCTCCACCGAAAAGGTAATCGGCTCCGGCTCCAGCGGTTCTACTTCTGGCATAGGGCCTATAAGGCTGAGGAGCCTGAAAAGCAGCGCTCCCAGATAAGCCAGCAAGGACCTGGTTCCTTCTAAAAAAGCCCAGAATCCCCCGGTAAAAGCTGCAAAATAAAAGGCAGCTCCCCCCAGGGCGGGCACTATCAGGTGAAAGAATATAAGGTCGTAACGGGGGTTGGTATCACTCCATAAATAAGTGCCTTCCAGGGCCAAAGACAGGGCCATGACTGCAAACCAGCAGGCGATGACCACTGCTAAAAAAGAGGCGGAAAAAGAGAGATACGCCAGCAGAAAAACAGCCGGGCCAGCCAGCAAAAGGCTTCCTTCCAGGACTTTGATGGGTATGGGCCTCCCGCCTTCCCCAGCAGCAAAAGCAGCCGGGAAAAAGGCGCCGCTCAGCCAGGAAAA
>JAAZDU010000140.1 GCA_012512665.1 Bacillota bacterium
CTCCTGGTGCAAGGGAATATAGCCCAAGAACAGGTTTTAACGCCCTCGGCTGCACCTGCCAGCTTTCAAAAATACCTGCAGCTTACCGCCGATGCTTACCAAAAATACGGAGAAAAGCTCGATTTAATCGTCTGGCCCGAAACAGTTCTCTCACAGAACTTGCTCCGGCAAGAGCCTCACGCTCTGCATAAGGCAGCAGCCCTGAGCAGGGAATTGGATACCCCTTTGCTTACCGGTGCAATGTTCCAGGATAACGGAGAAGTCTTCAATTCCATCCTCTATTTTGACAAAAATGGCCTCTCCCCCAAAAGGTACGACAAAACGAAACTTGTGCCATTCGCTGAATACTTTCCTTTCCCTGACCTTTTAAATAGTATTGCCAGGACCAATCTCAGTTTGGGAACTTACGCCCCTGCCAGCATGCACCAGCTTTTTTCGCTAGGAGGGAAGCCCGTGGCGGGGGTCATCTGCTTTGAATCATATTTTGGCAATTACACCCGCAGCTTCGTGGCCCGCGGCGCCAGGCACCTCTTTATCCTAAGTAACGATGCCTGGTTTAAGCAAACAGCCGGGGTAAACCAACACGCCGATGTGGCCGCTCTCAGGGCAGTTGAAATGGGGCTCGGCACCACCCAGGTTGCCAACACCGGCTATACCGTCTCCTATAACTACAGGGGAGAAGAGCTTCTGCGCTCCAGGCTGGCAGAGGAAGAAGCCCTGCTGCTGGAAACAAACTTGGAGCGCAGGGTTACCCTTTACAGCCTGGCAGGAGATTACCTGGTTTTTCTTTGCCTCCTTTACCTGGCCTCCCTCTTGGTATGGAAGTTAAAAAACAGATAGCCGGGTCCTCCCCGGGCTTATTAAGAATTTCAATAAGTCGCGTTATTTTTATTAAAAAAATTTATAAGTCCTGCAGGATTTTAAAGAAGAGGGTCGAAAATACATATCGGCGTTATATGTAACTAAGTATAACCGTCTATTTTTATGAAGAGGGTGGTGCTATCTTCCATGAGGGCTGAACTGGTTAAAACAGAAAAGGCTGTAGGGATGGTGCTCTGCCATGATATTACCTGCATCGAGCCGGGGCGTTTTAAAGGGGCTGCCTTTAAAAAGGGGCACCGGGTTTCTGCTGAAGACATTCCTCTATTGTTGCAGCTGGGGAAAGACCATCTTTATACCCTGATTTTGGATAGCGATGAAGTTCACGAAGATGACGCCAGCAGGCGTTTGGCTGCTGCTATTGCCGGGCCGGGGGTTAAAACAAAGTGGCCTTCCGAAGGCAGAGTTAATCTGTTTGCCGCATACCAGGGACTGCTAAAAGTAAATGTTGAACTGCTGCAGCAGTTAAATGCCCTCCCGGACATAGTAATTGCTACCCTGCACAGCAACGTCCCTGTAAAAACGGACACTACGTTGGCCGGCACCAAAGTGATCCCCCTGGTAGTCAAAGAAGAAGTCCTGCAACAGGTAGAAGAAAAGTGCCGCCTTGCAGGCCCGGTAGTGCAGGTATTGCCCTACCGCAAGCTGCGCCTGGGCGTTTTAATCACAGGCCGAGAGATATACGAAGGTAGAATAAAAGACGCTTTTGGGCCTGTCATGAAGCAAAAGGCTGAACAATTCGGTTTGGAAGAACCGGAAATATTATATGCACCGGACGACGCGCTATTTATCGCCCGCCAGCTCAAACAGCTGGTGGAAAACGGAAACGAGCTGATTGTATTAACCGGTGGTATGTCTGTAGATCCTGATGACGTTACACCTAAAGGCATAAGGCTGAGTGGGGCAGAAGTTGTCAAATACGGGGCACCAGTGCTGCCCGGGGCAATGTTCATGATAGCTTACCTGCAGCAAACCCCTATAATAGGTTTACCGGCATGTGGCATGTATTTTCGCACAACCGTTTTCGATCTAATTTTGCCCCGCCTTCTGGCAGGAGAAAAGATTACAGAGAGCGATATTAGCTCCCTGGGATACGGAGGCCTTTGCCGTCGCTGCGAAGTTTGCCTTTACCCTGACTGCTCTTTTGGTAAAAGCATTTAATTTCAATAGTAAATGCTTTGGCTTTGGCCAAAAAAAGCATATGCCCGGCAAACTGGGGCAGCTATTTCCCCTGTACATCAAAGTCTTCATAAAAAATGTTCTCTGCAAAAACAGCTTTTTCTTTCATTAATTTTTGCTTATTCGCCATCTGCAGAATACCGGCCGGGCAATTATAGACGCAGGTATAACAGCGAATACAACTCTCATTCCCGAGCTGATGGTTTGCGGAAAACTCTAAATAAGGTGTTAGCTGCATGGGACAAACCCTGGCGCATTTGCCGCAGGAATGGCAGAGCTCCGGGTGTTTAATAGTTACTTTTTGATCAGTTTTCTTAGTTAATCCCAGTGCTTTCCCCAGTTTATAGAAAATTGTCTGCATGGTTCCCATGGGGCAAAAATGACACCAGGTGCGAGGGTTGATAACGACCGCCAAAAGCCCTCCGACAAGCAGCACCATCAGGTAAGTATTGGCGAAGATAAATCCCAGCCTTTCGTAAAAACTATCTGTTCCCAATAATCCATAAACACGTACAAACCTGTTCGTCATATTGTAGATAAAAAACAATAAAACAGCAGCAACTAGCAAACGTGAACGCAAAAACTGCGGTATTTTTACATGACGGCTAATAGGCTGCAGCAGGTTATCAAAAAAGCTGCCGTGGGGGCAGAAATTGCCGCACCAGTATTTACCCTTAAATAAGCTCATTCCCACAAGGGCAATCATTATAAGGGGCACCAACAGCCCCAGGGCGGGAACAAATTGCCCCCCAAGCCCGATCAAAACTGTAAAGATCCAGGCATAACGCCTGATAGCTGAAAAAGACCTGTTTGTTTTCAGGTAAAAAGGAACCGAACCAGCGTTGCTACCCATAAGTTAAAACCTCCGTTTAAAAAAAATATTGATATACCCCTGGGGGTATATCAATAATATAAAATAATCCCCGGACGCTGTCAAGGGATTACAAGCTTTAATTATAATTTTTTGTATTTAGGCCTAGCTGTGCGTCACTCTTTCTTTTTGGGAGCCATAATCGTACTGCCGGTAATGATCGGCTGCCCTATCCTGGAGGTACAAATAATCGTAAGATTTTGGTGGCTGCCGGCGCATCTTCAGGTAGAAATCCCTGGCTTCCCGCTGGCAGCGAGGACAGCTCTGAAGGGGAATACTTATGCAGTACACCCTGTGACGCCCCATAGGGCCAACAGCCTCTGAGCCTATGAAAAGATAACCCGGGCAGTCGGGACAAATTTTTAAAGATTCTTCCTGCTTCTCGCTGATCTGGTCGGTATCATAATAAATATGGCGATTCCTTTGAAACAGGGGTCCAAGCGTTTGTCGTGCTGCTTTCACCAGCTCATGGCGCTGCTGGAAGACATCGCTAAGCTCTCGCACAATTTCGCCCAACCTCTTTATATTAGCGGGATCTTCCCTAAAGTTGTTCTCGTTGTAATCAGGCTCATATAAGTTGGAATAATCAATGCCGGCCATAGCCATGATGATACCCAAATTAACGTAAGGTAAGGCCGTCTCCACGGAGTATCCTCCTTCCAAAACGGCAATATCCGGGGAAAGTTTCTCGTTTAACAGGGCATAGCCGCGGGCAGAAAAAGACATATTGGCCAGCGGATCGCTGTAGTGGTTATCCTGCCCGGCGGAATTGACAACCAGTTCCGGCTGGAATTCCTCCAGGACAGGCAGCACCAGCTTATCCAGGACAAAAAGAATCCCCTCGTCGGTTGTCCCCGGCGGCAGCGGCACATTTAAAGTAGTGCCCCTGGCCAGCGGCCCGCCGGTTTCACTGGTAAAGCCGCTGCCGGGGTAGAGGGTGCGGCCATCCTGGTGAAAAGAAATAAAAAGAACATCGGGATCGTGCCAGTAAATGTCCTGTGTGCCGTCACCGTGGTGAACATCAGTATCTACGATGGCCACACGTTTCAGGCCGTACTTCTGGCGCAGGTATTCGATCATAATCGGCTCATTATTAATGTTGCAAAAGCCGCGGTTTCCGTGTACCACGCGCATAGCGTGATGCCCCGGAGGTCTTACCAGGGCAAAACCATTTTTAATTTCGCCCTTCATAAGGGCATCGGCAATGACCAGCGCCCCCCCGGCAGCAATGCGATGGGCTTCAGTTGCCTGCGTCTCAATATCTGGCACACAAAAGTGTACCCGGGCAATATCTATAGGGTCGGCCAGGCGCGGCTGGTACTGGCGTATCTGGGGTAGATCCATAACCCCTTCCTCAAAAATTTGATCCCTAGTGTAAAGTAGGCGTTCCTCCCGCTCGGGATGGCTGGGTGATATGGCCCAATCAAAAGCGGGGAAAAATACCAGGCCGGTCTGCCCCGCTGACCCCGTACCCAGAACATCAGCTTGCCTCTCCTGACTTTTTTTCTTCATGGCTGCACCCCTTCAAAACCATCGATAACTCCTGGAGCTATCTGTACCCCCACGTCAAACTGCTTACCTGTCGTAGACCAGCCCCGGATCATATTAAACTGCTCCTCCAGGAAAAACTCGTAACGATCTGCATATCGTCCCATACCCCGCTCCCTAGCAATTTGTTGTAAATGTTTCAAGGCCAACTTTTTAGCATCTTCAAGCTGTGAGTGGGGGTTGAACTCTCCGCTTATCCCCTCCAGGTTTAAGTGGTAAGCGCGCTGCCGGGTATCAGCGTGTAAAAGCAGAGAAAGAGTTGGCCTGGCCACTGCAGCTCCGAGGGCGTTTGCTACCGGCGAATACTGATGAACCAGAGCCCTGCAGCCAAGCTGTTTGGCCAGGGCGGGTACAAAAGACCCGGCTGCAGCACCGATTCCCACCACCAGGTCCGCTTTCACCTTTCTCTTATTAACAATTTCCCATATCTTATAGGCCGGTTCCTGCTCCCAAGTTTTAAACATATCTTTAATACTAGCTACCAGCCTGCCGTTCACCTGTCGGATTACTTCCTGGGCCAGCTCTTCCACCGTTAAACCGGCCTGTTGAGCTATACTCTTCAGGGCCTGGGCGGAAAGTTCTGGCCGGCCGAGTTTACCACCTTCCAGATAGTTAATAGCATCAGTTGGGGTAGCTACTGGTCCACCAAAACAGGCAGCAGGGCCCAGGCGATCAGGGCCGATGGATATTATCTCCCCATTCCAGCGGAGAGCGCTGTCTCCCCCCAGGGCAAGGGAGCGCAGGGCAAAAGAGCGCACATGCGAATAATGTCCACCCAAAACAGCCCCCCGGGAGGCATAAAGTGGTTTCCCCCCCAGGATAAGAGCCAGGTCAGTAGTGGTGCCGCCAATATCTACCACTACAGAGGTCTGCTGGTCCATTGTCAAGGCAAAAGCTCCCATCACGCTGGCCGCCGGACCGGAAAAGACGGTTTCACAGGGATAACGCAATGAAACCTCAAGGGGCATAGTCCCACCGTCCGCTTAGAGAATGTTAATGGGAGAATTTATGCCCCTTTTTTGCAAAGCATCCTTAATGCTGGCTGCAAAGGCAGCCCATTTTTCTTTGGTTACGGCTGTATGGTAGGTAGTTACGATGCGGCGTAAAAAATTAAGCTCCCCCGACACCTCAGAACCCCTGATTACCTCCAGGTGAGGGTATTTAGCTTGCAAAATTTCACTTATCTGGCGCTCATGGCTACTA
>JAAZDU010000141.1 GCA_012512665.1 Bacillota bacterium
GAAGTTGCGCAAGCTTTTGATCACTTAAGGGCTTGTCGGGCCTTTCCTTAGCAACTAGCTCTTTAAGATAGTGTTTGACACTCAGTGTGGAAAATTGCCCGCCGTTGCTGCTTTGGATACCGCTGGAAAAGAAAAATTTAAGAGGGTAGGTGCCGCGAGGTGTTTGCACAAATTTATTAGAGGTTGCCCTGCTCACTGTAGATTCGTGAACTCCTATTTCTTCGGCCACTTGTTTAAGGGTCAGAGGCTTTAATTTCGTAACGCCGCCTCGGAAAAACTCTTCCTGAAAGCGAACAATTTGCTCCATCACCTTGTAAAGGGTAATACGCCGCTGCTCAATACTCTTTATAAGCCACAGTGCGCTGTCTAGTTTGTTTTTGATAAATGCGCTGGCTTTTTGTTCTGTGCTAGCTTTAAGCAAACTTTTATAAAAAGGATTAATAGTTAAATGCGGTGAAAGGCTGTCATTAACAATAATATAATAGTCATCTTCTACCTTTTCTACCACCACATCAGGTACAACATACCTTGTATCATTAGGATCACCAAATATGCATCCTGGCTTGGGGTTAAGGCTCTTTATAAAATCTACTGTATCCTGGATCTCATTTATCTCTGCCCCCAGCTTTTCTGCCAGCAAGCGCAGCCTGCCCTCAGCCACCTCAGGCAAATGATGATCAATAATAACACTGGCCAGACGTGGAACAATCTTTTTCTCCTGCAGTTGAATCTTCAAACATTCCTGCAGATTGCGCGCACCAACGCCTGTGGGTTCAAAAGTCTGTATTAGCTGCAGCGCCTCCAGAGCTTCACCTTCATTAACCCCTAGCATGTTGCTCAATTCAGATAGGTCACCCTGCAGATAACCATTAAGATCTATATTGCCAATCAAGTATTCGCCTATGTAGTATTGGCGGGAGTTTTTAGCGGAAAGCTGTAGCTGAAAAAGCAGGTGCTCCTCCAAAGAATAATCTTTGGAGATAAAACTTTCAGGGCCTGGCCTGTCATCATCTACATTGCTATTCCTATAAGTATAATTGTGATAATAATCATGCTCTTGAAAATACTCTTCCCAGGTCAAAGATGTTGGCTCTTTTAATTCATCCCTTTTGGGAGCCAGCTCCTTTTCTTCTTCAATGTCATCAAGCTCCAGGACGGGATTATTGACCAATTCTTTCCGCACGTAATCTACCAGGTCTATAAAGGAATACTGCAACAGAGTAATGGCCTGCTGAAGTTCAGGGGTCATAATAAGTTTTTGTGTTTGTTCCAGTTTCAGCTCAAAACCAAGTCCCATTTCCTTGCCTCCCTGGTATTAATGAGGTTTTTTAAATAGATAGTTTTTTCCGACGATATATTTGCGTCTAAATCTTTGTATTGATCATCTAATTTTTATGCTTTTCTTTTATGTATACATTCTACACCTTGCCTAAAATTCCTTCCTTTAATCTCTCTTCAGGGTAGATTTTTCTTGCAAATTCCGTGCCATATCCTTGAGGCGTCTTAAACGGTGGTTAATACAGGACTTGCTCAAAGGCGGTGAAGACAACTGCCCCAGCTCCCTCAGGGAAGCTTCGGGGTACTGTAAGCGCAGGCGAGCAACGTGGCGTAAAGCCGGGGATAAATTATCAAATCCCAAATTTTTCTGTAAATATATGATATCCTCTATCTGGCTTTGGGAGGCATTGACGGTTTTTGTGAGGTTGGCCGTTTCGCAGTTAACCAGCCTGTTAACCTTATTGCGAAAACCTTTATAAACCCTGGCGCTCTCAAAGCGTAAAAGGGCGGCATGGGCGCCTATCAGCCTTAGAAAATCAGCAATGCTTTCACTGTTTTTGCTGTATAAAACATAATGATTTTTGCGTGGAAAGCAGCGGATCTGAAAATCAAAAGATTTTATCAGCCGGGCCAGAGCCAGGGCATGGCCTTCATAAGTCGTCGTTATTTCCAGGTGATAACCCCCGCCTTCCGGCCTGCTTAGAGAGCCGCTCGCCAAAAAGGCACCTCTTAGGTAAGAACGACGGCAGCATCTACTGGCAATAAGCTCTGCAGGTAATCTGCTGTCAAAGAAAACATTCTGCCGATGGAGGCCAAGTTGACACATTACATTTTTAATTTTCTTCGAGCCGTGAATGCTAAGAAGGAAGGACTTGTTTTTACGAAGTTTATTC
>JAAZDU010000014.1 GCA_012512665.1 Bacillota bacterium
AAAACAAAAAGCGGCAACAAATAGAAAGATATAACCATTCCAAAAATCCATGAAACCCCTCCGCTTGCTTAAAAAGGAGAATGCTCTGGGCATTCTCCTTTGCCTGAAGACATTTTTTCTTTAAGCAAAGCTTTTTACCCTGGACACCAGCTCTCTGGAAGGCCTAAAAAAGTGCATGCGCCGCTGGCAACATCCCTATGTGCCCCTGGCCTGCATCCGGTCTTCTTCCTTTAGCGTATGGACATCCAGCCCGGGCATAGCTTCACCTAAACCCCTGGAGACTTCCGCCAGCAGCTGGGGATCGTCGTAGTGAAGAGCAGCTTTTACAATAGCTTTGGCTCTTTTTTCCGGGTTGCTGGATTTAAAAATGCCTGAGCCTACAAAAATACCGTCAGCACCGAGCTGCATCATGAGCGCTGCATCGGCAGGGGTAGCGATACCGCCGGCTGCAAAATTAGCTACAGGGAGCCTGCCCAGCTCCTTTACTTTCTTCACCAGCTCAAAGGGGCAAGCCAGTTCTTTAGCGTAGGCCATCAGCTGGTCATCAGGCATGTTCTGCAGCTCTCGCAGCTGGTTCATGAGCTTGCGCATGTGGCGAACTGCTTCCACCACGTTGCCGGTGCCTGGCTCTCCTTTGGTTCTGATCATAGATGCCCCTTCCCCAATACGCCTCAAGGCCTCTCCCAGGTCTCTAGCGCCGCAGACGAAGGGCACCTTAAACTTGGTCTTATCAATATGGTAAAGCTCATCTGCCGGGGTTAGCACTTCGCTTTCATCAATATAATCCACTCCCAGCGCTTCCAGGATTTGCGCTTCTACGAAGTGCCCGATCCTGACTTTGGCCATTACCGGAATGGAGACCGCATTCATAATAGTAAGAATAATCTCTGGGTCGGCCATACGGGCCACACCGCCTTCAGCGCGGATATCGGCCGGCACTCTTTCCAGGGCCATGACAGCCACCGCGCCGGCGCTTTCGGCAATTTTAGCCTGCTCCGGTGTGGTTACATCCATAATGACCCCGCCTTTTGGCATTTCCGTCAAAGCTTTTTTAACTCTAAAGCTGCCAGCTTTTGCCATAATAAACCTCCTTTTGCAGGTGTACAGACCCAGCCAATTCTAACTAATACATTTTACTACAATTGCTAGAGGATAACAAGATAGCCGTTTTCTAATAAAAAGTGGTTTTTAACTTTTTCCTTGCCCTGTGGCGCTCTAGAGCCAGCTGGATGATCCTATCCAATAGTTCGCTGTAGCCGATTCCCGTAGCCTCCCAAAGTTTGGGGTACATACTAATAGAAGTAAAGCCCGGCATGGTATTTATTTCATTTAAAACTACCTTGTTTTGACTTTCGTTGACAAAAAAATCTACGCGGGCTAAGCCCTCTGCCCCAACCGCTTGAAAAGCAGCTATTGATAACTCTTGCACCCTGCTCACAAGGTGTCCTGGTATTGGTGCCGGGATGACGAGCTGAGAATGGCCATCAATATATTTGGCGCGGTAATCGTAAAATTCATTGCAGGGGATAATCTCACCCGGCAGGGAGACCTGGAGCTCTTCGTTCCCTAAAACGCTGCATTCTATTTCCTTGCCGGCAACAAAGGCCTCTACTATCACTTTTAAGTCATAGCTGAAAGCCAGCTCTATCGCCGTGCCTAAATCTTCTTCTTTCTTTACCTTGCTAATGCCCACGCTGGAACCCAGGTTGGCCGGCTTCACAAACAAGGGGAGCCCCAGGGAGCTGAGGATTTTGCGCAGCATTTCTTCCTTGCCCTTCCGCCACTGCCAAAGGTTGAAAAAGAGGTAGGGGGCAACAGGCAAGCCCCATTTTTCAAAAAGCTGCTTCATGATTACTTTGTCCATCCCGACAGCAGAGCCTAAAACACCGGAGCCAACATAGGGCAGCCCTGCCAGCTCCAGCAGACCCTGCACCGTCCCGTCTTCTCCAAAAGGGCCGTGCAGGACGGGAAAGACAAGGTCAAGCTCAATAAATTCTTTCACGGGGGTCGGTTTTTTCCAGTCGTTTTCCATTAGTAAAAGACCAGGCTGCTCTGGGTCCAAGACAATTTGAGCCCTAAAACAGCCTGATTCATTCTTTTCTTCCAGGGCTTTCATGGGATCGCCCCCTGCCAGCCAGCGCCCCTCCCTGGTTATCCCTACCGGGTACAGCTCATACTTGTTGGGATCCAGGGCATTCATAATGGAACGGGCCGACATGAGGGACACTTCATGTTCACCGGATCTCCCCCCAAAAAGCACTGCCAGCTTAATTTTTCTCATCGCAATATACATCGCCTTTCTTTTTTCTTTACTAATATGTTCTGGGGGAGAGCTTTACCACAGTTCTCAGTATATTAAACGGCTAAATCTTTTGCAGGTGCAAACTGTAACGCAAATTATTAACTTTATTCCTCTTCCCTGGCTTTTTTAGCTTCTGCTATAATCTGTTCGCTTATATGGGGAGGCACCTCCTCGTAATGGGAAAAAGTGGAGGTAAAACTGCCCCTGCCCTGGGTCATGGAGCGAAGATCTATGGAATACTTAAACATCTCCGCCATGGGTACCTGGGCTTTAACAGTCTGGTTTCCCTCCCCCGGAACCATACCCAGAATGCGGCCGCGGCGGCTGTTGAGATCTCCCATAACATCGCCCATATAGTTGCTCGGGACAGTTACTTCCACGTTCATAATTGGCTCGAGCAAAACGGGCTGGGCCTGCTCCATAGCCCCACGAAAAGCCATGGCAGCGGCTATTTTAAAGGCTATCTCTGAAGAGTCGACCGTATGGTAGGAGCCGTCGTAGAGGGTTACTTTCACGTCTACTACGGGATAACCGGCCAAAACACCATGCTCCATGGCTTCCACCACGCCTTTTTCCACAGCCGGGATGTACTGGCGCGGGACTACTCCGCCTACAATTTTATCTTCAAAAACAAAGCCCTCGCCCCGTTCCAGCGGTTTAATTTCCAAGAAGACATGGCCATACTGGCCCCGCCCACCGCTTTGTTTCTTATATTTACCTTCTTTATTGGAGCTGCCCTTGATTGTTTCCTTATAAGGCACCTTGGGCGTCGATAATTCAACTTCTACGCCAAATTTCTTGGCAAGCTTCTCAATGATCACCTCCAGGTGGGTATCTCCCAGGCCGGAGATAATTGACTCCTTGGTTTCCGTATTCCGCTCCAGGCGGAAGGTGGGATCTTCTTCCAGGAAGCGGGAGAGGCCGGTGCCTACTTTTTCCTCGTCTCCCTTGTTCTTGGGCCTGACAGCAAAGGAAATAACAGGTTTGGGAAAATCTATACCGGGCAGCACCATGGGAGAAGATTTCTCACAGAGGGTATCGCCTGAGGTGGTCACAGATAGTTTGGTTACAGACCCAATATCCCCTGCTGGAATTTCATCTACCTGGATTTGGTTTTTACCTCTCATGAAAAAGAGGTTGCCAATTCTTTCGTTCTTTTCCTTATTTGGGTTTAAAACCTGGGAATCGGCTTTTAACTTGCCGCTATACACTTTAAAAAAGTTGACCCTGCCCACATAGGGGTCTGCCAGGGTTTTAAAAACCAATGCAGCCAGGGGGCCGTCAGGGTCAATGGGATAGGTCTTTGTTTCTTCTTTACCCGGCAGGCTCGCTTCAAATTCTTTTCTATCCAGGGGAGAGGGGAAAGCCTCAACCATCAGGTCTAGAAGAGGCTGGATGCCGTAATTGGCTGTAGCTGCCCCGCAGAGAACGGGAACTATTTTCCCCTCCATCACACCTTGCCGCAGTCCCCGGGCTATCTCCTCATCAGTAAGGGGTTTACCATCAAGGTATTTCATGAGCAGCTCATCTTCTGACTCTGCCACAGATTCCATTAATGTTTCCCTGGCTTCTTCAGCAGCCTCCACCAGTTCTGCCGGTATCTCTTCTTCTTTAAACTTTAAACCTGTTTTATCTTCGTAAATAATGGCCTTCTTCTTTAAAAGGTCAACCACGCCGCGGAAATCACTTTCTTTACCAATAGGAAGCTGCAGAGGAGCCACGCTGGTGCCAAAGTGCTGGCGCAGCTGCTCCAGCGTTTTTTCAAAGTTGGCATTTTCCCTGTTCAGTTTATTGACAAAGACAAGGCGGGGCAGCTGGTATTCATCAGCATACCCCCACACCTTTTCCGTGCCGACTTCAACTCCCGAAACGCCACAAACTACGACAAGGGCAGCATCTGCTATGCGCAAAGAACCTATGACATCTCCCATAAAGTCAAAATAACCCGGAGTATCAAGCAAATTAATTTTGGTGTCCTTCCATTCTACAGGCGCCAGAGATGTACTAATAGTTACCTGCCTTTTTATCTCGTCGGGGTCGTAATCTGTAGTAGTGTTTCCCTGCTCTACACTGCCCAGGCGGTTAATGGCGCCGCTACTGTAAAGAAGTGCTTCTGTCAGAGACGTCTTACCAGCCCCTCCGTGTGAAATGAGAGCAACATTGCGTATTTGCTGGCTGGTGTACTTTTTCATACTATTCCTCCCTTTCTAATACTGAAAATTTAATCAAACAATCTATCATAGTAGTGCCTTTTGCCTAAAACTAAATAGCATCACAACTATAACACAGGTAGATTCTATTTATCTCGGACTAAATCCTTTATTCCTTATAAATTTACTTTACCCACATGGAGTATTAAAAAAACTTACAAGGGGTTAAAAGGGGCAAAGATAAATATAAAAAGCGCACACTGGTAAATAAAATCCCAAATAATATGCGGCCTTACTTTCTTTCTTAAGGTAAATTGCCCGCAACCATATCTCCCCATTGGGAGGTATTGGCCAGCTTCATACCGGGAGCCATCAGCTCGCTAGTGCGATAGCCATTTTCCAGCGTTACCTGGACTGCGCTCTCAATGGCTCTGGCAGCCTCTTCTTGCTCCAGGGCATAGCGCAGCAGGAGGGCAGCCGATAAGATGGCGCCCAAAGGATTAGCCTTATTCTGCTTGGCCAGCTCTGGAACAGGGCCGTGGATGGGACCAAAAATAGCTGTCTTGCCTTCGGAACTTAAGCTGGCCGAGGGCAGGACACCCACAGATCCCACCAGCAGGGCTGTAGCCTCATTGCTTAAAATATCGCCAAAAATATTTTCTGTCAGGATGACATCGAACTGGCCCGGGTTGATAGCCAGCTGCAGGGCGCAATCATCAACGTACATAAATTCAAGTTCTACATCGGGGTAAGATCCTTTTACGCTGCGCAGCACTTTGCGCCAGAGGCGGGATGTTTCTAAATAATTGGCCTTATCGACACAGGTAAGCTTTTTCTTCCTTTTCTGGGCCAGGGCAAAGGCTTTCCTGGCCACCCGCTCAATTTCAAAATCAGTATAAACCATGACGTCGGAGGCTTTCTCAGATGCGCCAAATTGCCTGCGCTCTTTCGGCCCAAAATAAATACCTGCCGTGAGCTCCCGCACCAGGATGAGGTCAACATCTTTTAAAAGCTCCTGCTTTAAGGGAGCCTTATGCAGTAAACTGGGAAAAGGCTTGGCAGGCCTTAAATTGGCAAAGACATCCAGCTGCTTCCTTAATTCCAGCAAAGCGCTTTCCGGCCTCAGCGGCATGGGGTTACTTTCCCACTGCGGGCCGCCAACACAACCCAAAAGGACGGCATCTGCTTTCCGGCAACTTTCCAGCGTTTCAGGGGGCAGGGGCACACCGGTTTTTTCCAGGGCCTGGCCGCCGATAGCCATCTCCTGCAGCTCAAAGTCTATTCCGTACTTTTTTTTCACTGCCAGCAAGACTTTCACGGCTTCCCTGGTAACCTCAGGACCGATACCATCACCGGGCAAGACAATGATCTTTTTCATCCCTGCTTCACCCTCTTTCGCACGTAGTTAACAAGGCCGCCGGCTTTAATAATGTCCTGCATGGAAGGAGGGAAGGGGGCAGCCTGGAATACCCTGCCGCTTTTCAGATCTTTTATCGTGCCTTCCTGCAGGTTTACTTCGACCTCCTGTTTTTTTTCCAGGGCACGGGCAGCCTGCGGGCTTTCTAAAATCGGCAGCCCGATATTAATGGCATTGCGATAAAAGATTCTGGCAAAGCTGTCCGCTATGATGCAGGCTATTCCTGCTCCCTTAAGAGCAAGGGGTGCATGTTCGCGGGAACTGCCGCAGCCAAAATTTTTACCGGCTACAATTATATCGCCCGCTTTTACTTTGCCTGGGAAGGAAGGGTCAGCGTCTTCCATGACGTGGCGGGCCAGCTCTGCCATATCGCTTGTATGCAGGCAGCGCGCCGGTATAATGGCGTCGGTGTCTATATCGTCGCCGAAACGCCAGATCTTTCCCTTGATGATCACCTTGTTCACCTCCATTTATTTTCCCTGAACGTCAAGATACAATCTCCCGGGGATGCGTGATACGCCCCGTAATGGCAGAAGCAGCGGCCACCGCAGGGCTGCTGAGGTAGAGCTGGCTTTTGGGATGGCCCATCCTGCCGACAAAATTGCGGTTGCTGGTAGCCAGGCCAACTTCTCCTTCAGCCAGAATACCCATGTGGCCTCCCAGGCAGGGACCGCAGGTAGGGGTGCTGATCGCAGCTTCCGCCGCCAGGAAGATATCAAGGAGGCCTTTTTCCATGGCCTGGCGATAAACTTCCTGCGTGGCCGGTATGATAATCAGCCTAACCCGGGGGTGAACCTTATGGCCTCGCAAAATTGAAGCGGCCTGCTCCAGATCTTCCAACCTGCCGTTTGTGCAGGAACCGATAAAGACCTGGTCGACCTCAATATGGGAAGCTTCCGAAACAGGGCGGCTGTTTTCTGGAGAATGGGGAAAAGCCACCTGGGGCTCAAGCTTGCTGACATCAAAGGTAATTTCTTTTTCATAAGAAGCGTCTTTATCAGGGTAAACAGAGTTAAAAGGCCTGGCAGCCCTTTCGGCAAGATAAGCAAGGGTCTTCTCATCGGGTGCCATAAGGCCGGCTTTGCCGCCTGCTTCAATAGCCATGTTGGACATGGTGAGGCGCCCTTCCAAGGACAGCTCATCGATGGCAGGCCCGGCAAATTCTATGGCTTTATAGCGGGCCCCGTCAACACCTATCTGCCCGATGGTATACAGTATTAGATCTTTTCCGCCCACATAGGGGGGCAGCTTGCCCTTATAAGTTATTTTAATAGTGGGGGGTACTTTAAACCAGAGCTCACCCAGAGCCATCACTGCCGCCAGGTCGGTGCTGCCTATACCGGTGGCAAAAGCGCCCAATGCGCCGTAGGTGCAGGTATGGGAATCTGCGCCGACAATTATTTCCCCCGGCAGGGCCAGGCCAAGTTCAGGCATAAGTGCATGCTCTACACCCATGCGCCCTACCTCGTAATAGTGAACGATCTCCTGTTCCCGTGCAAATTCCCTTAAAATTTTGCTTTGCCGGGCTGACGCGATATCTTTATTGGGAGTAAAATGATCGGGTATCAGCGCTATGCGCTCCCTATCAAATACTTTTTCCACACCAATTTTTTTAAATTCATTAATGGCCACCGGTGCTGTAATATCATTGCCCAGGGCCATATCAACGCGGGCCATAATGAGTTCTCCCGGAGACACCTTTTCTTTGCCCGCACCTCTAGCCAATATTTTTTCAGCCATGGTCATTCCCATCAGCTTCACCTCTTTATTTTTTCTTATCCTTATCCCCAGCAGCAAGCGTTGTCGCTTTGGCACCCCTGGCCAGAGCAACTTTTCCGGTGGATACTATTTCTTTGATACCAAATTCCTGCATCAGCAAGAGAAAAGCATTGAGCTTATCCTCGTCGCCCGTTATCTCCACCATCATAGAATCTATGGAAATATCAACTATTTTAGCCCGGAAGGTAGAAACTATTTGCTGTATATCTCCCCGGGTGGAAGGCTCTGATTTTACCTTGACCAACAAAAGCTCCCTGCAGACGTTCGGATCTTCAGTTAAGTCGCTGATTTTGATCACATTAACCAGTTTGTGCAGCTGCTTCGTAAGCTGCTCAAAGGTAGCCGGCTCACCCTGCACCTGGATGGTCATGCGGGAAATACCCGGTTCCATCGTATGCCCCACTGCCAGGCTGTCAATATTAAAGCCGCGTCGGCTGAAAAGCCCTGCTATACGCGCCAATACTCCGGGTTTATCTTCTACAAGGACGCTCAATATCCTTTTCATTTGCTACCGCCTCCGATTATCTCATCGATAGGAGTGTTGGGAGCTACCATGGGAAAAACATTTTCCTCGCTGGCCACAACAAAATCCATCAGGACAGGGCCGTCGTGTTCTAAAGCCTTTCTAATAACAGGCTCTACCTCTTCAGGGCGGCTGGCCTTCAGCCCCATAATATTGTACGCTTCAGCCACCTTCACAAAATCAGGGTTGCCCTCCAAAAATGTTTCCGCATAACGCTTGTTGTAAAACAGCTCCTGCCACTGCCTTACCATCCCCAGGTAACTATTATTAATGATGGCGATTTTAACCGGCAGCCGGTAGCGGGATGCGGTGGCAAGCTCCTGTATGTTCATCTGGAAGCTGCCGTCCCCCGTTATGCAGAGCACAACACGCCCCGGAGCAGCCACCTGGGCTCCAAGGGCGGCAGGAAAGCCGAAGCCCATGGTGCCGAGGCCCCCTGAACTGGCAAAGGAGCGGGGGTACTTACAGTGCAGGTACTGCGCAGCCCACATCTGGTGCTGACCCACATCGGTGGTAACTATGGCTTCACCAGCGGTTAGGCGGTACAGCTCTTTAATGACATATTGGGGTCGGATGACATCGCCTGAATTTTCAAATGTCAGGGGGTACTGTTTTTTCCATAAATTTACCTGTTCCAGCCAGGCACCTGTATCACCGGCTTCCATCCTTAAAAGGAGCTGTTCCAGCACCTTGCGCACATCACCTACGATGGGTATCTGTGCCTCCACATTTTTACCAATCTCTGCCGGATCGACATCAATATGGATAACACATGCCTGGCGCGCAAAACAATCCAGCCTGCCCGTTACCCTGTCATCAAAACGAGCACCTGCGGCAATAATGAGGTCTGCCTGGCTGAGAGCATAATTGGCTGCCACTGTACCATGCATGCCGGGCATCCCTAAAAAAAGCTCGTGGTCCGTGGGGAAAGCCCCCAGACCTGTTAGGGTAGTGGTGACCGGTATGCACCCTTTTTCTGCCACAGCTCTTAACTCATCCCAGGCAGCAGCGTGGACAACACCGCCGCCGCTGTAAATGATGGGTTTTTTCGCTTTTTTGATAGCATTAGCTGCCCTTATAATCTGGCCGGGGTGGCCTTCCAGGGTTGGCTTGTAGCCCTGAATATAAACCTCCTCCGGGTAGCAGAATTCTGCCTGGTCATTCTGAACATCCTTTGGCAGGTCTATCAGCACCGGCCCTTTCCTGCCCGTGGTGGCCAGGTAAAAGGCTTCCTTGAAAACAACAGGTATGTCTTTTACATTTTTAATAAGATAATTATGCTTGGTAATAGGGAGCGTAATACCTGTAATATCTGCCTCCTGAAAAGCATCGGTGCCGATCATATTAGAAGCTACCTGCCCCGTAACTAAAATTAAAGGGACAGAGTCCATGTAGGCAGTAGCAATACCTGTAACAAGGTTGGTTGCCCCCGGGCCCGAGGTAGCAAATACTACTCCGGGCTTCCCGCTGATACGGGCATAGCCATCGGCAGCGTGGACCGCTGCCTGTTCATGCCTCGTTAAAATATGTTTCAGGGAAGAGTCATAGAGGGCATCGTAGAGGGAGAGGACTGCTCCACCTGGAAAACCAAATATTAAATCTATCTGCTCTTGTTCCAGGCAGGCTATTACCATCTGGGCTCCGCTCATTCTCAAGATTTATCCACCTCCGCCTCAGAAAAGTCTTCCTCCTTTTGGGGGAAGACGGCACCGCTGCCGGCCGAAGAAACCTGGCGCAGGTAGCGGGCCAAATAGCCGGATTTAATCTTTGGCTTAAAGGCTTTAAGCAGGCGGCGCCTTTTCTCTAACTCCTCTTCTTCTACCAAGAGCTCAAGTTTGCGCTGCGGAATATCAATCTCAATGAGATCCCCTTCTTCTACCAGTGCTATGGGCCCTCCTTCGGCTGCTTCCGGGGAAACATGGCCAATAGAGGCCCCGCGGGTAGCCCCGGAAAAGCGCCCGTCGGTAATAAGGGCTACCTCCTTATCCAGGCCCATGCCGGCTACGGCAGAAGTAGGGGAGAGCATCTCGGGCATGCCCGGGCCGCCTTTGGGGCCCTCATAGCGTATCACCACCACATCTCCCGCCTTAATTTTACCGCCCAAAATAGCTTCCACAGCCTCCTGTTCGCCATCAAAAACGCGGGCTTTTAAACGTCTTTTCTGCATTTTTTCATCCACAGCCCCCTGCTTCACCACCGCCCCCCCCGGAGCCAGGTTACCGAATAAAACGGCAATTCCTCCTTCCGGGCGGTAAGGCTGCTGGACGGGATGAATAACCCGGTGCCTGCTTTCCCGGGCATTTTTCAGGTTATCCTCCACTTTCTGGCCGGTTACAGTCAAGCAATTAGTATGCAAAAGATCCTTTTTTGACAGCTCCTTCATCACAGCGGGAATCCCCCCGTCAGCGTGCAGGTCTTGGATGCGATTGCTACCTGCAGGGCTTAAAAGGCAAAGCTGGGGAACGCGGCTGCTTAATTCATTGATCATGTTTAAATCCAGCTTTATGCCCAGCTCATGGGCCACAGCGGGCAGGTGCAGAACTGTATTGGTCGAGCATCCCAGGGCCATATCCACTGAGAGGGCATTGATAAAAGCTTCCCTGGTCAGGATCTGTTCCGGTGTAATCTGCTTCTGCCACAGCTCCATGATTTTTATGCCGACTTCTTTGGCCAGGCGGATCCTTTCGGCAGCAACTGCTGGAATGGTGCCGTTGCCGGGCAGGGCCAGGCCCAGCGCTTCTGTGATGCAGTTCATAGAATTGGCGGTAAACATGCCGGCACAGGCGCCGCAGCCTGGGCAGGCACATTTTTCCATCTCCGCCAGCTCTTCCTCGCTGAGCTTGCCCGCCTTGACCCTGCCAATAGCTTCAAACATGCTGTTCAGATCCACGGCTTGGTTATTATAATCACCGGCCAGCATGGGGCCGCCGGAGATGATAATAGAAGGCAGCTTCAGCCTGGCCGCTGCCATCAACATGCCGGGCACAATTTTATCACAGTTGGTAATAAAAACCAGGGCATCAAAACCGTGTGCCTGGGCCATGACTTCCACGCTGTCCGCGATCAGCTCGCGGCTGGCCAGCGAATAGCGCATACCCAGGTGCCCCATGGCAATACCGTCGCAAACACCAATAGTAGAAAATTCTATGGGGGTGCCGCCTGCCAGCCTGACGCCCGCCTTGACGGCCTCTGCAATTTTATCAAGATGAATATGCCCTGGAATAATTTCATTGTGGGAATTAACGATTCCGATTAAGGGCCTCTCCAGCTCCAGCGGGTGGTAGCCCATGGCGTAAAAGAGCGATCTGTGGGGGGCCCGCTCCAAGCCTTTTTTTACAACATCGCTGCGCACTGTCATCCTCCTTACCTCTCATCTTTTATAAAATACTAACTTTGCAGGGCTTCATCGCCGGGGTAAACATCAGTCCCGCTGCTGGCAGCATACTGGCGAAATTTTTTGATTAGCAACCTGGTCATCTCCCCGGGTACGCCATCGCCGACAGAGCGCCCGTCCACCTCAATAACCGGAATGATCTCAGCAGCAGTCCCCGTTAAAAAACACTCATCGGCTACATAAAGATCGTGGCGGGTGAAGGGAACTTCCACCACTTCAATACCTTCTTTTTCTGCCAGCTCCATGACAACAGATCTTGTAACCCCTTCCAGGATACCCAGGTAGGTAGGAGGCGTGATCAGCCTGCCTCTTTTTACTATAAAAACATTATCGCCGGAACCTTCTGTTACCAGGCCGCTGTTGTTGAGCATGATGGCCTCCAAAACCCCGGCCTGATTTGCTTCGATTTTAACTAAAATATTGTTTAAATAATTCAGTGATTTAATCCTGGGATCCAGGGCATCGACTATATTGCGCCTGCTGGGAACAGTAACAACTTTTAACCCTTTTTCATAAAGCTCTTCCGGGTAAAGGGCAATGTCATCAGCAATTATTACCACTGTGCTTCTCTTGCACTTTCTGGGGTCCAGCCCCAGATCACCGGGTCCCCGGGATACCACTAGCCTGATGTAGGCATCGCGCAGTTTGTTGCGGCGGACAGTCTCTACGACCGCCGCTTCCATCTCGCTTAAAGTCATGGGAATATCCAGTAAGATGGAATGAGCAGATTCGTAGAGCCGCACCAGGTGTTCTTTCAGTTTAAAAATTCTGCCGTTGTATGCCCTGATACCTTCAAAAACCCCATCGCCGTACAAATACCCGTGGTCAAAGACTGACACTATCGCTTTTTCTGAGGGAACAAATTCTCCGTTAATGAAAACATCTCTTTTTTTACTGCTCATTAAGAAGAACACCTCCGTTTTATAAAACAAACCCCTTCTATCCCTCTAAAGGGACGAAGGGGTAGCCTTCGTGGTACCACCCTTTTTTACCACCTACAACAGCGGCCTCAGTGGCCTTTCTTGCAGATAACGGCTCAGCCGTCTCCCTGTACTGGTGCCCGCAGGCATTTTCCAGGGAGCACTCCGGGTCGACGTTCAAAAGGTGCCCCACCGCCTCTCACCAGCCGGCGGCTCTCTTCAAGGAAGCTTTTCCTTTCTACTGTTTACCCATCATAGCTTTTTCCTTATTATAGCTTGTTAAAATTGCTTAATATTATATCCTGCCGGCTACCCTTTGTCAATACTAACTATACCGGATAAACAGGCCCTTGCCTGCCTTCCTGCTCCATAAGGAGCGAGCTATCTATCTTAAAATAATTGCTCCAGTTATAGGAAACAGGGTTATTGCCTCTTTTGTTCGGCGCTCCGGTGCCCTTCTTCTGCCCCGGGCCCGGAGCCTGGCCCTTTCCCAGGTTATTGCCTTTGGCAGCGCGCGCCTTAAAAAAGGGCAGGGCCACCTGGGGAAAGAGGATGTAAGAGAAAACATCTTCTTCCTGGGTTATATACTCTTTAATCTCTTCCCTTGCTTTTTCCACCTGCGGCTCAAGCAAGTCTGCAGGGCGTCCCTCGTAAGGTTTTTCATCCTTAAGCACTTTTTTTACCAGGTCCGGATCAACAGGTCCGGGCGGCTTACCATAGAGGCCTTTTAAGTAATTTTTAACTTCCGTAATAACCATTTTGTAGCGCTCTTTGGTAATGACATTTATGACCGCCTGAGTACCCACAATCTGGCTGGAAGGTGTAACAAGCGGCGGGTAACCTAGCTCTTTCCTCACCCGCGGCACTTCCTGCAAAACCTCGTTTAAAAGGTGGGAGGCATTTTGCTGGGCCAGTTGGGAGGCGAGGTTGGAGATCATGCCGCCGGGTATCTGGTAGCTAAGCACATTGGTATCTACACCCAAAGCCACTTCCAAAGGAATATTGTATTTTTTACGCACTTCTTTAAAGTGCTCTGCCACTTTAGCTACCTTTTCAATATCCAGCCCTGTATCATAAGGGGTATTCTTTAATGCAGCCACAAAACTGTCTGTGGGAGGCTGGGAGCTGCCGAGGGCCACAGCAGCGGAGGCCGTATCAATAATATCAGCCCCTGCCTCAATCGCCTTTAAGTAAGCCATAGAGGCCATACCGCTAGTATAGTGGCAGTGCAGCTGCACCGGCAGGCCCGTTGCTTCTTTTAAGCCCTTCACCAGTTCGTAAGCATCATAGGGGGCTATAAGGCCGGCCATATCTTTGATGCAAATAGAATCGGACCCTAAATCTTTCAGCTCTTTACCAAGTTTTATAAAATGGGGAATATCATGCAAAGGGCTCACAGTATAGCTGATAGTGCCCTGGGCATGAGCCCCTTCTTGTTTAGTATAGTAGATGGCTTTCTCCATGTTGCGCAGGTCGTTTAAAGCGTCAAAAATGCGGATGATGTCAATACCGTTTTTCACAGCGTAGTGAATAAACTTCTGCAGCACATCGTCGGCATAATGGCGGTAGCCAACTATGTTTTGTCCCCTTAAGAGCATCTGCAACTTCGTCTTCTTAAATTTTTGCTTTAACAATCTCAGGCGTTCCCAGGGATCTTCCTCCAGAAAACGCATACAGCTATCAAAAGTAGCGCCACCCCAAACCTCCAGTGAATGATAGCCGATGCTGTCCATAAGCTCTGCTATGGGCAGCATATCTTCAGTGCGCATCCTGGTGGCCATTAAAGACTGGTGGGCGTCCCTGAGAGTAGTGTCAGTTATTTTTACTCTTCTGGGTTTAACGCTCATTTTTCTTCCTCCTATGAAATGCGGTAAATAGAAAAATTTGTGTTTGCTAATGGCTATTATTATAACACATCAATTTAAACCAAGTATATTTTAGTTAAAATTTTTTTAAAAACAATATTATCACATTATTATTATATTGGCCAGCAGGTAAAAGTTACCTGCGGCTCCAGGCAGCGGCTTCACGGCCTGCTATCAGGCCAAAAACAATGTTTTCGCTTAATACGGCCCCCTGCAGGGCAGCCTGTCCGTGCAGGCCCCCCGCTGCCTCACCGGCAGCAAAAAGCCCTGGGACAATCTCTCCATCTTTTTGCACCTGCCCCTTGGCATCAATGGGGAGGCCGCCGAGGGTGTATTTTACTCCTGCCCGCAGGCTAATAAAGCCGTATGGTGGGGATAGCAGGCGGGAAATTTCTCTCACCAGGGCAGGCTCAAAACCTTTTTCTTGCAAATCTCCCGCTGTCGGCAGCAGCTCCGGTTTTATAAGGAGATTTTTTTCTAAGTGCGTTTTAGTGTCCGTAAGGTGAAACAAGTAATACAGCTCGCCTGCCTGCCAAAAAGAACGGTTATTAAAACTTTGCTGCCAGTAATCAGCAAAAGTAAAAAAAGAATATTCGCCATAAGGATCTTTTTTTAAGAAGAGGCCATTTTTAGGTAAAAAACCTGCATGGAAGGACTCCCTTGTAGAATTTTCCTGGAGGAGATGGTAATGTAGAAAGCTGGCCTGCACCAGCTCCAGCTGCAGCGATTGAGCGAGCGAGAGATATTCCCCGCGGGAATCGCTCAAAGAAAAGTGTGCTAGCGGCTGAGGCGCAAATTTTTGTAAAAGGGAGCTGCTGCCGCCAAAACCGCCGGTGGCAATAATAAAAGCCTGCGTAAAAATTTCTTTTTCTTCCCTGTCCTCTTCAGCTTCCCTGCTGACAACAATGCTTTCGACCCCTTTGTGCTGGTCAAGCATTATCTCCTTAATCTGAAAGCCTGTTTCTATTTTAATGGGCCTTCGCTGCAGCTGAGACAATATCTCTTTTTTTAAAGCGTTTTCCTCCAAAGGCCCATCCAAATAGTATAAATAAGGATGAAGCGGATGGCCAGCCTCTACCTGCTGTAAAAAAAGTTCATCCCATCTACTAAACCACTCTTCTACCTGCCAGAGCTCATCTAAAAAAACCTGTAAAAGCACAGGGTTATTGAGGCCCGCGCCCTGCTGCAACAACATTTTTTTTAAAGCAGGCACAAGATGTTCGTCTTCCCTTTCTTCTGCCACTTCACTTGCTTCTGCTTCTCCTTTGGGCTTCATTTCCTCGGGATCAGCCAGGAGCAGCCCCTCTTTCCAGCTCAGATCTAAGTCGTAGAGCAGGGGGAGCTTTTCCGGCAGCAGCAAAACCTGGGCGCCGTTGTCATCTGCTTCCAGCGCAGCTGCTACGGCAGCGGTGCCGGAACCCCAAACAACAACGTCAAAGCTCAAGGGTACTTCAGGAGAATAAATTGGCTCTTGCCGGGAAAAATTGCAACCCGGCAAGAAAAAAATTAGGGTAAAAAGAAGGACAGACGCTGTTATGATGAAAGTAAGCTTCTTAAACAAATTTTATTTCTGCTCCTTTTCCAGACAAGCCATATTGACAACCCTATCTCCGGCTTCCAATTTTATTAACCGCACCCCACGGGCATAGCGGCCCATTACATTTACCCGGGAAACCTTTTGCCTGATTAGCTGTCCCTTGGCCGTAACAATCATAATGTCATTTTTTTCCTCTGCCAAGCGGAAATTGGCCACAGGTCCGCTCTCAGGAGTGACACTTATGGCCTTTATGCCTTTTCCACCCCTTTTCTGGCTGCGAAATTCTTTCAGGCTAACCCTTTTGCCATAACCCTGTTCCAGGACTATAAGGAGATAATCTCCTTCAGTCGTGGTAGCCATACCTGTAACAGAATCGCCCGGCCTTAAAGAAATACCCTTAACCCCCTGGGAAGTACGCCCGCTGGGCCGAATCTCCTCTTCTGAAAACTTGATAAGATAACCCTGCTTGGTAAGCAGTATTACCTCTTCTTTTCCCCGGACAAGCTTTACTTTAATTAGTTCGTCACCTTCTCTCAGGCTAACAGCAATAACTCCACTCCTGCGGCTGGGGGAAAAGGAATTTAACGGTGTTTTTTTCACCAGCCCTTTTTGCGTGACCATAATAATATTGTCCCCTTCTTGATACTCATCCAGGGGAATGATGGCCGTAATATATTCTCCTGGGGCCAGGGGTAAAAAGTTTACAACTGCATTACCCCGGCTTTGCCTGCTCCTTTCGGGTAATTCATAGACCCTTAGCGGGTAAGCCCGCCCAAGGTTGCTAAAAAAGAAGAGCCACTGCCTGGTGGAACAGATAAAAAAATGTTCTACAAAATCTGATTCTCTAATCTGTAGCCCTGCTATACCCTTACCACCCCTGTGCTGGTTCCTATAAGTACTCACGGGCTGCCGCTTTATATAGCCTTGATGGGTCATGGTAACCACAACCTGCTCATCTGCTATTAAATCTTCTAGATCAATCTCTCCCTCATCCGGCACGATCTGTGTTTTTCTGCTATCGGCATGCTTTTTTTTCACTGCCAGCAACTCTTCTTTAATAACAGCTAATAAAACCTCTTCGCTGCTTAAAAGTTTTTCCAGGTAATCAATTTTCTTAAGAAGTTCCTCATATTCTTCTTCCAGCTTATCCCTTTCCAGGGCTGTTAATTTCTGTAAACGCATCTCTAAAATAGCCTGTGCTTGCTCTTTTGTCAGGCCAAACTCTTTCATTAATCCCTGGCGCGCTGCCTCAACAGTTGCTGAGCCGCGAATAAGGGCAATAACCCTATCCAGGAACTTAAGTGCAATGCGCAGGCCTTCCACTATATGAGCTCGTTCTTTTAAACGGTTCAGTTCAAAGCGCGATCGCCTTGTAACAACCTCTCGCTGGTGCTCTAAATAGTGGACCAAAACTTCTTTCAAGTTTAAAACTTTTGGCCTGCCATTCACCAGCGCTAGCATAATGACACCAAAAGTCTGCTGCAAAGGGGTAAATTTGTAAAGTTGGTTGAGCAGGATATGGGGGTTCTGTCCTTTTCTAAGTTCAATTACAATTCTAACGCCCTTGCGGTCAGACTCATCTCTTAAATCAGTTATGCCGTCAATCTTTTTTTCCCTGATAAGCTCGGCAATTTTTTCTATTAGCTTTGCTTTATTTTGCTGATAAGGAATTTCTGTGATGACAATCCTTTTTTTATCGCCATCCAGGGATTCGATATTTACTTTACCCCGTATCTTAAGAATTCCCCTCCCAGTGGTGTAAGCTCCATTAATGCCTTTTTTACCGAGAATGATGCCGCCTGTAGGAAAGTCTGGCCCTTTAATAAAGCGCTGCAGATCATGAATATCTGCTTCAGGCCTGTCAATAAGCTCTACCAGGGCATCAATTACCTCTCCCAGGTTATGGGGCGGAATATTGGTAGCCATACCAACTGCAATGCCAGCAGAACCGTTTACCAGAAGGTTGGGGCAGCGTGCAGGCAAGACAACAGGTTCTTGCAGGGTTTCGTCAAAATTGGGGCGAAAATCTACGGTATCCTTATCCAGATCCCTTAGCATCTCCAGGGCAAAGGGAGATAAGCGAGCTTCCGTATATCTCATAGCAGCTGCGGAATCCCCGTCCATCGAACCAAAATTTCCCTGGCCATCAACCAGGGGATAGCGGATGGTAAATTCTTGAGCCATGCGCACCATGGCGTCGTAAACAGCCTGATCACCGTGCGGGTGGTATTTACCCAGCACTTCCCCCACCAGCCTGGCGGATTTCTTGTGAGGTTTATCGGGGTCCATGCCCAGCTCCGACATAGCATAGAGAATACGGCGGTGAACCGGTTTAAGTCCATCCCTAACATCAGGCAAGGCGCGACTAACTATAACGCTCATAGCGTAATCCATAAAAGAATACTTGACTTCCTGGTGCAGGGCTACTAGTTCTACTCTGCTCTGGTCCATGGAAACGGCCCGTACATTTCTTGGACGGGCCTTCCCTCCTTCCAACTAGTTTAAAGTTTACTCAATCTACATTCATTAAATATAACTTAAATCTGCTGTTAAATATCTAAATTTCTAACTTGCAGAGCATGACGTTCGATAAACCTACGCCGCGGCTCAACTTTTTCGCCCATTAGCGTGCAAAAAATCATATTACATTCCAGGGCATCATCCAGGTCAACCCGCAACAAGTTTCTGGTCTCAGGATTAAGGGTAGTCTCCCAAAGCTGTTCCGGGTTCATCTCACCAAGTCCTTTATATCTCTGCAACGAAAAATCTTTGCGCCCAATCTGGTTGAGCAGCTCCTCCAGTTCCTTCTCCCTGTACAGGTAATAATCTTTTTTCTTATGCCTGACTTTATAAAGGGGGGGCTGTGCTATATAAATATAACCGGCTTTGATCAATGGCTCCATATAGCGGTAAAAAAAGGTTAAGAGCAAGGTCCTGATATGAGAACCATCTACATCGGCATCAGTCATAATAATAATGCGATGATAGCGCGTTTTCTCCAGGTTAAAGTCTTCACCTATACCGGTGCCCAGTGCCGTAATAAGGGCTCTTATTTCTTCATTGGCTAAAATTCTGTCCATGCGTGCTTTCTCAACGTTTAATATTTTACCCCTTAAAGGTAACACTGCTTGAAATTCTCTATTCCTTCCCTGCTTGGCCGAACCGCCGGCTGAATCTCCCTCAACAATAAATAATTCGCTTTCTCGCGGATCTTTGGAGGTACAATCGGCCAGCTTTCCAGGCAAGCTTGTTATTTCCAGGGCATTTTTTCTTCTGGCCAGTTCCCTTGCCTTGCGGGCTGCTTCACGGGCGCGAAATGCCCTTAAAGATTTTTCACAAATACGGCGTGCAACACCGGGGTTTAACTCCAGGTAGCTGCCCAGCTCTTCATAAACAATGTTTTCTACAATACCCCTTACTTCCGGGTTGCCAAGCTTGGTTTTTGTTTGCCCTTCAAATTGGGGTTCCAATAATTTTATACTGATGACCGCCGCCAGGCCTTCCCTGATATCTTCACCTGAGAGGTTTTCGTTGTTTTCCTTTAAAATATTATTTTTACGGCAATAATCATTAATGAGCCTTGTAAGCGATGTTTTTAGCGCTAACTCATGTGTTCCACCCTCTTTGGTGCGGATATTGTTAGCATAGGATAAAATTAGCTCGCTGAAGCCGGTATTATACTGGAGAGCTAACTCCACCAGGCAGCCGTTAACTTCTTTTTCTATATAAATTGGTTTATTAGGAAATACTTCCTTACCCTGGTTTAAAAAGGAAATAAAAGAAGATATACCGCCTTCATATTTAAAAACATCCTTTTTTTTCTCTACCTCCCTGAGGTCTTTGAGTGTAATGCGCACACCTTTATTTAGAAATGCAAGTTCTCTCAATCTCTCGACTAATATTTCATAATCAAAGACAATATCTTCAAAAATTTCAACATCCGGGCAAAAAGTTATTTTAGTGCCAGTCCTGGAGGTCGAGCCTTTCACTTTCAGGGGTGTAACGGGAAATCCTTTCTCATATCTCTGCCAGTAAATGCTGCCTTCCCTCTGCACCTCTACTTCCAGCCAGGAAGAAAGGGCATTAACCACTGATAAACCAACCCCGTGAAGACCTCCCGCTACCTTATAGCCGCCCCCACCAAATTTTCCACCTGCATGCAAGGTAGTTAAAACCACTTCCACAGCCGGTTTTTTCACCTGCGAATGTTCTTTAACAGGGATGCCACGACCATCGTCAATTACAGTCACACTGTTATCCTTATTAATGGTCACATCTATATTCTGGCAGTAACCGGCCATTGTTTCATCTATACTGTTATCCACTACTTCAAAAACTAGGTGGTGTAAACCCCTGCTGCC
>JAAZDU010000142.1 GCA_012512665.1 Bacillota bacterium
CTGTGAGGTGGAGGATACCTATGAGGGCAATCAGGGCTGGCAAATGGATCTCTGCCAGACCTGCCAGAAAAGAAAAGTTTTTGCTGAGCCCTGGCCACCAGCTAAATACTCTTCTAACTAAAAGCGATGCTAGAGCAACAATTCCACCGGCATAAGCAAAGCAAAGAAAGCGGGGACTGAACAAAAGAAGAACAAGGGCAACCGGCCAGATATAAGCGACCCCAAGGCCGTTTAAAGAGAGGCCAAAAAGCAAAAGGAGCGCGCTGCCCACCGTTCCGCCTAAAAAACCGAAAGCAATGGATAAGAAAGTTTGCCGCCAGGGATCATAGTAAGCACGCCCAAATAGTTTTTGCTGGAACTTGTTCATACGCTGGTACTGAACAAATACAAGAACTACTACTAACCAAAAAAAAGGATTGAGAAGGGCAGAAGTCATGGTAAGCGCCATCATGCTGGCCAGCTCTAAATAAAAGGTCATGCAAGTTCTCCTTTAGTTTTTATATGTAGCAACTTTACTCATCTCTCAGCAGCTTAATGGCAGTTTCCAGCTGGGTATCAAACCTGGTAGAAGCTTCTTTAAGAGTTTGCCGCAGCTTATTCCTGGTTAAAGCATCCAGTAAGCCTGTAGGGGGAATCCCATTATCGTTCTGGAACTTTTCAACAACTTTTACTGTCTCGTTATCATATACTCCTGTTACTTCTAAATCATACCCCAAAAGGGATAACATTTTTTGCAAGATAGCTGCCTCCTCAGTAGCATCTCCCGGCTCTAGCTGTGAAGGAATGGGCTGGTAAAAGCGGTAATATTCCTCGGTAAGCTCTACTACAGCATCTGGTGTTAGCCCTTGCTGGTGAAGGTCTCTTCCTCCTGGCGTCTGATACTTGGCAATGGTGTACCGTAAACCGCTGCCGTCACTTAAATATTCCAGGTGCTGGACGGTGGCCTTACCATAGGTGGACTCCCCCACCAGAATAGCACCCTTTCTATCTTGCAGTGCGCCGGCAATGATCTCCGCTGCACTGGCTGAAAAACCGTTGACAAGCACTGCTACCGGGTAAGACCGTGGTTCTGCTTCGGAATAATATGTCCTTAACACTTCTCCATCTCTATTGACTACCCGTGTAATTTCTCCCGCTGGCACAATAACTTTTCCTACTTCAATGGCCTCGTCCAGCAGTCCGCCGGGATTGTTGCGCAGGTCAATAACTAACCCCTGCAGGTTATTTCTCTCTAACGCTTCTAATTCTTGTTGAAAGCTTTCAGCAGTACCCCTATCAAATTTTGTAATTTCTATATAACCGATCTTACCTTCCTTTAGCTGAGCAAATACTGTGTCCATATTGATATCTTTGCGGGCAATAACAAAAGATAAGGGTTCATCCGCTCCCATCCTTAACACCTCAATCTCAACCTCAGTATCTCTGGGGCCTCTCAGCAAACGTGCTGCTTCTTCAGCACTCAGCCCTGCAAGCGATTTGTTGTCAGCTTTTATTATGCGGTCTCCCGGTAAAAGCCCGGCGCTCTCAGCCGGGGTGCCCTCAATTACTCTTACGATCAAAATATCTCCTTCAACATCAGTGATCTCTACACCAATACCGCTAAAAGACCCAGTGGTTTGGATCATTAAATCCTCCATGGCCTCAGGGCAATAAAAAGAAGTCTGGGGATCATCCAACGTTTCCAACATCCCCTGGATAGCTCCCCGCATCAGCTCCTCTTCATCCAGTGGGTCTATATAGTTGTCCATCAATATATTCCACACTTCTTTAAAAGCCCGATTATTATCTGCAGCAACATCAGTCATTTCTAACAGGCCTGCAGCATCTCCTTCAGGCACTGCAAGCTGGCAGGCATAATAATAAGTTGCCAGGTTACTAAAAACTAAAATAAAAATAACTAAAAAAATAGATCCGCGGCGCAATTCGTTCACCAACTTATTTTTTATTAATATAACTATTTACTCTAAATTATTATAAACTTTCTACAGAAAGATGTAAAACTC
>JAAZDU010000143.1 GCA_012512665.1 Bacillota bacterium
AGCTTCACAGAGCTCAGGGAAAGGCCACTGCTCAACCTTGCGGCCCGTGGACTTTGTCTGGCCCGGCTTGAGAGAGTTAAGAATGCGAAACTCTAATGGGTCCATCCCCACTTTATCCGCCAGCATATTAACAGCACATTCCAGGGCAAAATTGGCTTGTGGCGGACCGGCGCCCCGTGCTGATGATCCCCAGGGATTATTGGTATAGACTAATTTGCTGGTAGCATAAACATTGGGTATATTGTATGAGCCTGAGAGCATCTGCAGTGCCCGATAGATAATGACACTACCAATAGAGTGATAAGCACCATTGTCGACAACAATATCCATCTTAAGGGCAGTCAGGCGGCCATCTTGATCTGCGCCAAGCTTGACCTTCATATCAAAAGGATGGCGCTTCGGTGTCATCAGCATGGACTCGACAAGGGTTGGGATATAGCGTACAGGCTGCTTGAAATGAATTGCTGCCGCACCGGCGATACCCTCGGAGGTTATCTCCAGCTTGATACCGAATTGCCCGCCTGAAAAAGCCTCTTCGTAGCGCATGTTTTCCCAGCCGAGGGCTTCTTGCAGCATCTCCAGGTGCTTATGAATATTTATGCTGCGGCCGATAACCACAAGCTGCGCCTCTTCGCCCTCACCTTCCAGGTAAGCTACACAGGCCTCGGGTTCCAGGGGGGCCTGGTGGTTTAGCTGCGTCTTAAAATGGGCTTCAACTACTGCCGCGGATTCAGTCAGAGCCTTTTCGGCGTCGCCTTTGATCTGAGGCTGGCTAAAACAAAGGTTCGGTATGTCATCATGAACTTGAACCGCGCCTTCAGCTAATGCTTCTTCTGGTGAGCTAAGCACTGGCAGCAGTTCATACTTTACCTCCACTGCTTTAGCCGCTTCTATAGCCTGCTCCCGTGTCCTAGCCGCCACGATAGCTACAGGATCTCCAATGTAGCGGACTTTATCGTCGCATAGTACCGGCCGATCATCGACAATCATTTTCAAACGGTTGGTCCCTAAAATGTCTTTTGCTGTCATAACGCCGACCACACCCGGCATACTTTCAGCGGCAGAAGAATCTATGCCTTTAATCAAAGCATGAGGATAAGGGCTGCGCACTACCGCCAGCTCCAGTGCACCCGGGACATATATATCCGCAGCAAATGCTGCCGTACCGCAGGCCTTGCTCATCGCTGAAGGACGGGGATAAGAAACACCCAATTTAGGACCGTCAGGAGCAGGGCGGACGTCTTCAGGCGATAGTTCTCCCCGGATAAATTTGCCGGCAAGCTTGACAGCGTCAATAATCTTTACATACCCTGTACAACGGCAGAGGTTGCGGCTAAAAGCCTTTTTAATATCCTCTGTGCTGGGATCCGGATTAACATCCAGCAAGGCCTTTGCAGTCATAATCATGCCGGGCGTGCAATAGCCGCACTGAATTGCCCCTGCCAGGACAAAAGCCTCCTGTATCAAATGCGGGTTGTCCGGAGTACCCAGCCCTTCAACGGTAATAACCTCTGCACCATCCAATTTGTCCAGCTTTAACAGGCAAGATCTTACCGCCTTACCGTCGACGATAACTGTGCAGGCACCGCACTGACCCTTCTTATCACAGCCTTGCTTGGTACCGGTTAAGTGGAAATGATCCCGGAGTAGATCAAGCAAAGTTAAGGACGGCTCAACCACAACTTGCCTTAAAACTCCGTTAACTTTAAGCTGAATTTTTTTCAACACATACCCTCCATACGCTTAATGACTAGCAGAAAACAAAATGTGGGCTTAAACAATGAAAAAATTTATTCATACCAGGAATTATATTTTTATCAATACATAGAACACCTCCTTTCCAAGCTGGGAGACATAACTGTTTCCAGCTATACCCTAACGTCTGCAGCCCATAGCCTCTGCCTTAGAAACTGCAGATCGAAGGTGATAAAGTAAAAACGTAATAAACATTCCCTCATAACGCTATCGCCCAATACTGTAATTTTAGCGATTGAGCTATAAAAAATCAAGAAAACTTAACATTCGATTTGTAGTTAAATAATGTAGCTCTATTTTGCTAAAGTGCCACTAAATTTAGCCTGCTTTAAGAAAAGCTCCAGCCGGTTCATACCTTCCTCTATATTTTCCAGTGAGTTGGCGTAAGAAAGGCGCAGGTGCCCCTCGGCATTGGAGCCAAAATCTATTCCCGGAGCCACTGCAACCTTTGCTTTTTCTAAAATTTCAAAGGCAAAAGCTAGTGAATCTGCAGTGTACTTGCGCAGGTCGGCCAGTACATAAAAAGCCCCTTTAGGTTCCACCCTGGGCGCAATACCCATTTCTTTTAAACGCTGCAGTAAATAGCGACGGCGACTGTTATACACCTCCACCATTTCTTTTACGAAGCTATCGCAACAGGTCAATGCGGTAACCGCTGCTTCCTGAGCAAAGGAAGCAGCACAGATAAACAGGTTTTGCTGGAGCTTCTGTATGGGCCTGACATATTCCGGCGGCACTATGATATAGCCAAGGCGCCAGCCTGTCATTGCATATACTTTAGAAAAGCCGCCGATAACAAATGCTTTGTTGGTAAATTCCAAAATAGTATGCTCTTTTTCACCGTAAACAAGCCCGCTGTAAACTTCATCGGAGATAATGGGGCAATCGAGCTCCGCCAGCTCCTGGAGCTCGCGGTTATTGTAAACAGCTCCCGTAGGGTTGGCAGGGGAATTAAGCATTAAAACTGCCGTCCTGGGACCGATAACTTTTTTTATATCGTCCGGGCAATACTTAAAACCGTTTTCGCCACAAACTGGCACATAGACCGGGTTACCTTCCAGGTAGCGGATGAAATTAGGGTAACAGGCATAGTGGGGATCGGAAAGGATTACCTCATCGCCTCTTTCCAGGAGCACAGATAAAACAAGAAGCAACCCTGGGGAAGTACCCGAGGTAACAATAATTTGCTCGGGAGATAACTCTACCCCGTACTTGCGGCCATAGAAGCTGGCAATGGCCTCCCTCAGTTTGAGCTTGCCCAGGCTGTGAGTGTAGTGTGTATCTCCCTCAGCTAAAGCTTTCATGGCAATTTCCTTTATTGGCTGTGGGGTATCAAAATCCGGCTCCCCTATCTCCAGGTGAATAATATCTTCACCACTGGCTTCCATTTCCTGTGCTTTTTCCAGTACATCCATGACAATAAACGAATTAACATCCCTGGCTCTTAACGTGCACCCGGTTTCTTTTTTCTCCAGCATAAGCACCCGCCTCCGGCAGAAATAGCACTTCGAATTATTACATGCTCTTTTGGTACATAA
>JAAZDU010000144.1 GCA_012512665.1 Bacillota bacterium
AGCTTTGGGTAACCAGATATGCAGGGGAGCCATACCCGCCTTGATTCCAAACCCAACCAGTAAAAGCCCCGCTATCAGATAACGGTACGCTCCCAGGCCATACATTTTATGCAGCAAAGGCTGAAAAGCAACGGTTCCCAGAAACCCGTTTAAAAGAATAATACCCAATAGTAGAGACAATCCCCCTGCTACACCCAAAAAAAGGTAACTTTGCCCTGCGTCCATAGCCTCTTTCGTTTCTGCATGTACAACCAGGGGATATGACGCCAGAGACATTAGCTCAAAAAAGAAAAATAGGCTAAACAAATCCCCGGTTAGGAAAACTCCAAGACATCCGGCCTCAGTAAGAAGAAGGAAAAAATAATAGCGGCTGCGAGCTTGTTCATGGCTCATATAGGTCCAGGAAAAAACTGTAGCCAGAAACCAGATAAAAGATGAAAGCAAGGTGAAAAAAGCGCCCAGTGAATCCACGCAAAGATTAAGGCCAAAACCAAGAAAAGTATCTATGTAAAAGCCAACTGGCTGCACAGATACTTTTAAGTAGAGAATCATAGCCAGTAAAAAAGTAATTCCCGTTACAAAAACGGCAAGAACATTACGATAATGTTCAGCTTTTTTCCCCAGGTAGCCAACGGCCATAGAAAAAAGAAGGGGTATTAGAACAATAACCAGGGGTAATATACTATGCGGTGTTGTTAACGGTGTCATTAAAGACATTTCCTCCTAGAAAAAAGCTTTAAGACCTGATTTTATCAATTCCAGGGGCCAGTTTGAAGAAAGAAGGCCAAAAATAACACAGCCCAGGGTAAGCACTAAAGTAGGTAACATCATCCTAAGAGGCGGCTCAGCCCAGCCCCCACCAAAGCCTAGATGAAGATCGGCAGTTTGCCCTGCAAGGCCGGCTGCGGCATAAAGGGACGCCTCCTGGACATCCTGGAATAGATGGTGGAGTTGCCTTTTTTTGCCAAGAAAGGCGTTAATGGCAATAGGTAAATAGTAACAAGCATTTAAGAAACTACTTATAAGTAGTACGAGCACCAGCAAAGGCAAGCCTGACTCCAGGGCCCCCATGCCTATAAACCACTTGCTGATAAAAATATTAAAGGGAGGTATACCGACAGCCGTTAAAGAAGCGATAAAAAAACAAATCATTGTCACTGGCAACCGGTAGCCGACTCCTCTCAGCCGGCTAATTTTACGCAAACCCGTCCCCTTTATAATGGAACCGGCGCAGAGAAACATAGTACCTTTCATGAAAGCATGGGCCAGGATATGGTAGGAAGCTCCAATCAAGGCTGTTTCAGAAAGGAGAGCAATACCAAGAATAATATAACCTACCTGGGCAATACCAGAATAAGCCAGGCGGCGGATAAGATCATCCTGGGACAAAGCTACCAGGGAGCCAAACAGGATGGTAACAGCAGCCAGCATAAGCAAAGCCTGCGACCAGTCCAATGTTTTTAAAAAAGCAAAACCAAAGACATCCCCAAAGGCTCTCATAAGGCCATAAACCCCAGTTTTTAACATTATGACAGAAGAAATAACTGCAGCCGGAAGAGGAGCATAGGTATAAGCATCAGGCAGCCAAAGATGCAGGGGGAAAAGGGCAGCTTTGATACCCAGGGCAATAACAAATCCAACAAAAGCAATCATATTAAGAGCTGAACTATCAGTTATCAAACCGCTGCTTCCAAAAGCAAGGCTACCTGTTTCCCGGTAAATGATAACCAGGGCTAAAAATAATACTACCCCTGCAATAATGGCCATAAATAGAAACTTCAAGGATGCTCCTGTAGATCTTTCATGCTGTCCATGGGCAAGTAAAACAAAATACATAAGGGACATGAACTCAAAGAAGAGGAAAAAAGTAAAAAAATCTCCGGAGAGCGCAACTCCATAACAACCACCCAACACAAGGAGCAGGAATGCCATAAAACTGTTTTCCTGGTTATCATTTTTCATATATTCCTGTGTATAGAGGCTGACAAAAAAACCGAAGAAAACAAATAGCACCAGGATGTACAAACTCAGTCTATCTAGCCGATAAGAAAAGCCAAGGGGCGGTAGTAGATCCAATTTCCCGGTTAGTACAATTCCTTTTTGAATAAAAGGTACCAGTAATAATACAAGGGCTAAGGGAATTATTGTGCTTAATGTTACCAGTACCTGCCTTAAGAAATCTCTTTCCCGGCAAAAAAGGTAAACACTTAAACCGGCTGCAAGAGGGACAACTAGGATAAAATATGGTAAACTTGAAAGACATCTCTCCGTGAGTAACACTTATTCGCTCATCCCCTTTTATGATTAAAAAACATAAGATACAACTTTTTCCACCAGGGGAATTGTTAACTTGTGTGCAAAAAGCCCTGCAACTACACACAAAGAAGCCAGAGCCACCGTCGGCAACAACATGGTTAAAGGTGCTTATGGCCCCTGGGAATGATTAAAACTACCTTTATATAAAAAGGCATTTACTACAATAGGAAGATAATACATGGCATTAAGCAACGAACTGGTTAAAATCACAAAAGCAAAAACTATCTTCCCAGCATCCAGGCTTCCCTGGAGGAGGTAAAATTTGCTAATATAGCCGTTTATAGGTAATATTCCTATCAGCCCCAACCCGCCGAGAGCAAAACACATCATTGTCAAAGGCATTTGCCTTCCAATTCCTTTAAGCTCTTCTATTCTGGTTTTTCCTGTTACCTCGATTATAATGCCAGCACAAAAGAAGAGGGTTATCTTTAGTAACGCATGATTGATAATGTGTACTACCCCACCTAAAAAGCCGGTTCGAGTTAAAAGAAGAGCTCCCAGGGTAATGTACCCCAGCTGGCTAATGGTAGAATAGGCCAGCCTTAACTTCAGAACACCCTGACGCAAGGCCAGGATTGAACCAAGAATAATAGTCAATGACACTATAACAGCCAGCAGATTTTCTACACCCAGTTCCTGTAGAAGTTGCGGACTGTATATAAAATAAAGGGTCCTGACAATACCAAATACACCGCTTTTTACTACTGCTACAGCATGCAATAGGGCACTTACTGGTGTAGGTGCTACCATTGCACCCGGTAGCCAGGAATGTAAGGGTATAACAGCTGCTTTGGTGCCAAAACCAGCCAGCAGAAATAGAAGCACCAATAAAAGTAAGATTCTATAGTCGTCTGTGAAGGAGCCTAAGAAACCGCCCGGGGCAAACAAAGCACCGGGGGCCACTCCCTGCAAAATGATTAAGGAAACAAGAACCAAGGCTCCCCCTGAAAGGCAGTAGATAATATACTTTAATCCTGACTTATGGGCCTCCTTTGTTCCCAAATGAATTACCAGAGGATAAGTACAGAGAGTAAGGTATTCAAAAAAAAGATACAGGGTAAAAATGTTGCCAGCAAATGCTACCCCCAGTGTAGCACTCATAGAAAGCAAATAATAAAAGAAAAACCTGGGCTGCCCATTGTGCCCGTGCATGTAGCC
>JAAZDU010000145.1 GCA_012512665.1 Bacillota bacterium
AGTATGTTTCCGGTGAAAGCCATTATCTTTGGGGGCGTAGATACAGGCTCGAACTTAAATATACAAAGAAAGCTAATAAAGTTGAAACAAAGGGCAATAAGCTCGTTTTGACAGTAAGAGAAGCCAGTACCCAAGAGCAGCGTGAAAGGATCATGAATGAATGGTATAGGGCCGAACTAAAAGCCAAGCTGCCTGCATTAATTGAAAAGTGGGAGAAAATTATCGGGGTAGAGATAAATGATTTCGGCGTGAAAAATATGCGCACCCGGTGGGGAACCTGCAACGTTAAAGATAAACGGATCTGGATCAATTTGCAGCTTGCCAAGAAACCCGCTGCCTGTCTTGAATATATAGTTGTGCATGAACTCGTTCACCTGCTGGAAAAGAATCACACCCCAGTTTTCATAGAGTATATGGACAAATTTTTACCCGGTTGGCGGGTAACCAAAGATGAACTCAATGGCTTTATCATGGATAAATATTTCGAGAAATAATAACATTTAATACCCGGCGGCAACTGGCATGTTCTGAGATAAATAATGTTGAGTTGTACGAATATAACTTATCAATAACATTGAAAAAAATAAAATAAAATAAGGGAAAGTAGATAACAACCGCATCAACTAGGACTGAAAAATCAAAATCCATTGCGCTCATTAACAACCGGTTATGCAGTGCCAAGATATTATTAGCAAAAGCCAGAACATATGAATTTGAAGTTTGAAGATGATCATGTAACTTTGACGGGGGCTGGAGAAGATGGGTCGTATTCAACTGGGCTGGATCGATTACTCTTCAGAACACCGCCATAAAGTGATGGCGGTGTTGCATGCACTGACAGCTCCGGGAGCTGTCGACGAGCTTGGCATCGGCCAGATTCGGGACGGTTTTGCAAACCTGCTTTTCCCAGGCACATCCACCATCTAGACCCGGGCAAAATATTTTTTTATTGTACCTTACCTATTAATGGAGCTGGAGCAGCAGCGCCACCTGACACCAAAATCTTTCCTTCAGAAGCTGAGCGAGATGGAACTGTATCTCATTGAACCCCTGAAAAAGAGTGGGGAAAAGGGTATAATTGGCGAAACTGCAGGAAGGGGGTTGAAAAGAAAACCTTCCAGTATTTATTGGAGTGGACTGCGCACCCTGGGCATGTTTCGCTACCCTCATTTTTCTCTGGATGATTATGCCCGGGCAACATGTGCTGTAAATCAGGAACTGGCAACTCAACGGGCCATGGGGCGGCGAACGGACGATGAGCAGGCACAGGATGCTCCTGATGTTTCTGCAACCCTGGCTTCTCTTTATACCCCATAGATGGAATGAACCGCGGCTTAAACCTGCGAAAAATTCAAATGGAGATTCGTCAAAAAATTACAGAACAGCTGGAGCAGATGAAGTTTCGCATACAGCGAGGAGATCAGCGGCAGGACGAACGATGGTATTACATGGCGCCACTGCTGATAGATCAAAAACATCCAAAAATGGAGATATGGTTTCAAAACCCGGTATTGCGAAACTTAACAGAAGGTTTGGACGGGGTGGACAATTATGAGGATGATCAAGGGATTATTTCCAAGCATCTTCAACAACTGAAAAGACTGTACGATGAACCGGAATTGTTGAACATGGGTCGAATGCCCCGGGACCTAGAAGAGGTTCTTGTTAATATGGCTATTGCCTCCCCGGCAGTGTGTGCCCTGAGAATGCTGGATGCGGGTACCCCTGGCTCAGTGGATTTGGCATTGCAGCTGGCAAAAACCATAGTGGACCGTTTTAATACTCAAGAGGCCATTGCCATCGTGGATTTATCATATGGCAAGGCGGGTGAGGGGGTTCATTGGAAGGGTATCCTGCGGTATTGTATGGACGGAAACCTGCAAGCTGTCCTGGATGAATATGCTCATATGTTGTTAGAAGGATACGATTTCAGTCAATGGGATCGTAAAGAGCGCAATGGCGTGCTGATTAAAGATATGATCCGGACACTGAAGACCCATACAGCCAGTTACAGTGTAGATACCTACCAGCATTTCAGTGATAGTATTAAGGGAACTAAAAAAATAAGCCGTAAAGAGCGCTATATGCGCATGCGTTCCAGTTATGCCGTCGGATTTTACGACACCAAAAGTGAGGGTAAAAGCGTTCAGCGGAAAGACAATATCCGTTTAAGTTTTAATTCACCTTTCCGACCTTTTGCCCTGGCCACTACCTTTATTGGACAAGAAGGGCTGGATTTTCATTACTATTGTCGTAATATTGTTCATTGGAATCTACCAGGGAACCCTATTGATTTGGAGCAGAGAGAAGGGCGTATCAACCGTTATAAATGCCATGCTATCCGACAGAACATCGCCTATAAATATGGGAAAAACCCCCAAAAATGGGGCTTAAGCAGTCCCGATCCAAATATTGACCACCGCCGCGTCCCCAACCAGATGCGTTTTTTTGAACGGCACGGGCAATCGCTGACAGTTGAAGTGGAGGGGAAGCTCGACGAATGGCAGTGGGGAGACGTTGTCTGCTGGAGGTTTGCGGATGGAAGGCTGCATACGGGGGTGGTCAGCGATCGCGTTAATGCGGCGGGGATACCGCTTGTTATTCATAATGCCGGGGTAGCCCGGGAAGAAGACTGCCTGCAAAAATGGGAGATCATCGGGCACTTCCGCTACCCATAATAGCTTAATAAAGAGGAACTCAAATACCTGGGTTTGCTCGGCCTTGCAGGGCTGGCAGTGGCGATCCTGGGCGTGGCTGGCATAATTCAAGTATAGCAAAGCTGTTGGACAGATTGTCCTTTTAAGAGTAAATTTGGAGCGATTATAATGATTTTGGGGGAGGATGGTAAATGAGGAAGCCCAAAAGCCTGGCTGCTTTAGTCTTGGGCATAATTCTTATTGTTATCGGCATAATCATCCTTTTACTTTCTGCTTCACCGAGCAGCTTGATCCTGATACTCATCGGCGGGGCCCTTTGTTACCTGGGCTGGCAGGGGGGCAATAAAGCTCTTATTATTTTTGGCCATGCCTGTATTGTCATTGGCTGCTTACTGGTTACATGGGGAATCTATCTGCTGCCTTATTCTGAGCCCACTTTAGCCCATATTTTAGGCCGCCCTCTCTTTTGGGGATTTTTTTCAATACTGGGCGGTGTCTGCGCAAACTACCATGGTTTTTGCCGCTGCCTCCGCCAGAAGTAGAGAAAACCTACGACCGCTCTCTTGACAGGTTTATCAAAGCGTATAGTCGCTAAGGGAACAGCGCCATAATCCCATTAATGTCGGCGAATTTACCAGCTTCGCCGATTATTTTTTTGACGGGTTGATTATGGGCTGGACGACCGGTTATGAAAAAAACCGAATGCTGCCAAAAAGAGAAGATATAGTAGGAGTTATTTTTAAAATAAAAAGGAATATGCAAATATTATGACGAATTATAAGAATGGAGAATCCTTCCAGTTGTGTAAAAATACCTGCGAACAATCTTTGCAGTATTCTCAAAGGATATTGTGGGGTGAAAAAGTGTTATCTAATGACATTGTTAGCTTCTTGAGGACTCATTTCCCAGCTCAAGCCGGTGAAATTGGTGTGGCGCTGGACCTGTTGATTTATTCTCTGGATGAGACTGCAGCTGCTCTAACAGATAAAGGAAATGAGCTATCCAAAAACAAAGAATATGATAAGGCGATTGAATATATACAAATAGCAAAGAAACTGAATGAAATATCCAAAGAGTATCAGTGTTATATGGATATGTTTCAACTGGATGATGTTGCGCAGGTATCTGAAGATGAAGAGCTGGAAGTTATCGAAAAGAAATACCCTAATTATAGTGATTATGAGGTTGATCACACCGAGGCTCATACATTATATGAAAATTATACACATAAAAGACCGTACGCCTTTGAGCTAAAAGGTAAAAAAGTACGGGCAACAGAATGGAGGACAGTGCTCCTTGAAACATGAGTACCAGGAACTGCTGGCCGAGAAGGAGGCTGTCATCCTGTCCGATGAGGGCGGCCGGGCTCGCCCCTTGCTGGAGCTATCCGTGGAGCTGGGCGAACTAAAAGCAAATCAAAAGGAACTGACAGAAGCGATTGAAGCAGGCAAACATGCCCTGAAGCTGCTGCAAAAAGTACGGGATTCCCTTAGCAGCGCGCAGGGCTGGAGTATCTGGGATATGCTTGGCGGAGGTTTAATCGCCACAGCGGTTAAACATTCACGCATTGACGATGCCCGCAAGCATGTGCATGATGCCCAGCAGGCCCTGCACCGGTTTGCATGAGAACTTAATGATGTGAATCCACACCTGCTAACGGAGATTAACATTGACATCGGCGGATTTACCACCTTTGCCGACTTCTTTTTTGATGGGCTAATCGTGGACTGGATTGTCCAGTCGCGCATTAATGATTCCCTAAATAATGTAGACAGCGTAGTAAAGAAGGTAAAAGGCACCCTCCGAGGTTTACAGCAGGAACTTCTGATCGTACAGAATCGGCTGGCCGAAAGCTATAAAAAGAGGCAAAAAATTATTGAGGAGTACAAAAAAGAGCGCTGATCTTTACCTGTAGGTTGGATGGAAAAGGCGCTTTAACCATTGACATTGAGATGCTGCTGGTATATCATGTTATTATCGGAGAGAGGCCGACCGAACAACGGAGGCGCTAGCTGTGATGAGTGCTTCCGTTTTTTTGTGAGAGCGCAGGATGGAAAAATTGAATAGCTCTTTTGTGATCCTGAGGGTGCATCTCAAGCTCCCAGGGTTGGACAAGGGAACTCGGGTGAAAATCCCGGACGGTACCGCCGCTGTAAGCGCCGAAAATCAACGCTCGTTGACGAAAGTCAGCCACTGGGAAACTGGGAAGGCAGAGCTTGATTGGCAGATTACTCATCTGCTAAGGCGTAAGTCAGAAGACCTACAAAAGAGCATGTTGCCTTGTAGGCGACAAATCTATTTCGCAGGAAAACGGCTGCATATTGTTGTAGCCGTTTTTAATTGCACCGAAGAATGATTCGGGTTTATACCTTGTGCGGCCAGGCGGGGGTTGTGTGCGCCCGGGTAATAGTAAAGGAAAGGATTGATGCCCATGCTCTAGCTGCAGTGTCCGTTGCGCTGCTGGGATGCATCCTGTCGGAAGGGGCCTTGGTTTTCCTCGGTTACATAAAGAATTACGGCGGAAACCAGATGGATGAACTTTTGTTGCTATATATAGTGTATTTTAAATGTTTAGGTTTTTATTTAAACTATTTATGGAGGGAGGAACAAAGAATGGCAGGCAAAGTTAGGAAAAAATACACGGCTCTTGTCCTTACTTTATTTATGATTATGTCAATCCTCAGACCATTGACTGCCTGGGCGGAAGAAGGGCAAGAGCAAGTTACACCACAAGAAGCTCTAAGCAAATTGGTTGACTATTATAAAGCCAATCAACCTAGCACGCCGACGGGAGATTGGGAAGCCTTTGTCGGCCTCTGGGGAGCAGGGGAAAATCTATCGGCTCCGCTGTGGCCCGATTACGCCTGGAAAACAAATAATTCGGAATTTGAAGCTGCTTCTGGAAATAAACATATATATTATATCTTTAGTTTGCTGAGCGCGGGAAAAAATCCGGCAAAGGCCTTTGAAAATGAGCGGAACCTTTTTGCCGAACTGGCAAATCAACAGAACCAACAAACAGGCAGCTTTGGGGACTATTTAGGAGATCACATATTTGCCATTATAGCTCTGGATG
>JAAZDU010000146.1 GCA_012512665.1 Bacillota bacterium
GCAGATTAAAAAAATAATTTTTTCCATTGTGCCTTCGGGTGTACGTAAGAGCCCCTCATCGCTCATTTTCTTTAACTTTTCCAGCCGTTCATCGTTTTTTAGAGGTTCAATAGCCAAAAAAGGTCCCCCCTTCTCTTTTTCCTGTATTGAAAGTTCTATCATTTTTCACTAGATCCTTTTTTTACAATAATTAAGTTATTTTAATAAATATCAATATATTAATAATATTGATAATGTGGGCGGCAGGCAGTACCAATAAGTAACTGGCACAACTGCGGCCTTAATAAAGCCGGATTAAAACTGGCCTTTCTCCCATTGTTTTTTTGCATCCCAGTACCTCTGGGCAGCATTTTTAAAGGCAATAATCATGGCATGGCGGGAAGGCGCAATATACCTCTTTTTCATCTGCTCAATTATAAAGTCGGCATCGCGTTCGATGTTGCGGCCAACAATTAAGGTTTCAAAAAACCTTTTGGCCAAAGTAGTTATGAGCGTGCATTCTGCATCAACGATGGTATCTGTCCTGGGATCAATTTCCATGACAACGCCACAAAAACCGTATATGTTTTGCATGCCGGTCCCGCTGGGTGCCTTAGCATAACCGGTAACCAGCACATTCTGGTACTTTTCTATATTGATGGCTTCAGGCCAGTGTTTCACTTTTATCCTTTCCTTTCGTCAGGTATAAATTTGTAGCAATACCTGATAACGCCCTCTTCTTCGTAAAGCTTTCTCAAACAGGCATGTACAGGCATGCCAATTGACACCTCTTCCGGCTGGCAGTTTACCAGCTGGGCAACGAGGCTAGGGCCTTCTTCCAGTTTTATAAGCGCTACGATATATCCCTCCTGCACCCGCGACTGCCAGGTAAATTCCGGTGGGGTTCCGCCAGCCCTGATAAAGGTATATGACTCCACCCGTCCTTTACCGCTAAGAGCCAGGGGTTGCAGGCAGTCGCTCTGCTGGCAGGTGGGGCAAAAGGTATGAGGGGGGAAGGCAACATTTCCACAGATGCGGCATTTGCTTCCCTGCAGCCTGTAGCGTGATTTTATCGTCCTCTGCCAGAGCGGCACTGAAATGTGAGCGCCCATGGTTATACCTCCTTAGAGTAGCTGTCTTTCTTTAAGATACTCAATAAAGCTAATATACTCTGGTGTAGGCTCCCTGTAGCTGTCATCCCTGATAGGGGGCTCCTCCACCTTTAAGGCCACGGCATCGCAGCCTGAGCCGCTGCCGTAGGCAAGGAGCAGAATATTGTCTCCTTTTTTAACCTCGTCAAAAAGCTGGTGCAGGGAGACAAAGGGCGAAGAACAACCCAGCTCGCCCAGTAGAGGAGCTGTGAGGGCTTTTTCGTATTGTTCCCGCGGCAGCTTGAGTGATCTGGCCAAAAGAAGGGGCAGCCTGGCATCGGGCTGGGGTAAGGCGATGAAAGCATAATCGCCCAGGGAGCTGCTGGTTTTGTCAAGTAGTTGACGGAGAGCTTTTCCTGTTACCTCCTTAAATGCCTTTTCGCTGTAGCTCTGGATACCCAGATCGCTTTTTTCCCGCTCGCTGTAGCTCTTAAAAGAGAGGCCAGGAAATTCGTCGTGGTAAGAGGAAAAGTCTTTTATCTCCAGGCAGTATTCGCTGCGGGAGAGCAGGACAGCTGCAGCAGCGGCCCCGGCCCTGTGCGCCAGATCGTTTCTGGCCCGGCCTAGAGGTAGTTCGGCGCTAATGACAAGAGCATAGGTATTTTGTTCCGAAGAGTTTAAATAAAAATTTGCAGCGAGAAGGGCTGTGGTGGCAGCGCGGGGGGAGTTTGTAAATTCCATGGCGAGTATATTCTGCGGCAAACCAAGGGCAAGCAAAAAAGAGGCGGCCGAACTTTTTTCTGAGTAGGGCAGGGAGGTGGAAGCAACTGCCAGGAAGGAGATTGATGCGGGCGGCAGATGGTGTTTGCCAAGCAATCTATTTCCAGCTTCAACTGCCATGGTAAAGGAATCTTCATCAAAGCTGGCTACAGCTTTTTCTTTAATGCCGTGGTTTGCGAACTGCCCCAGGGTATCTCTTATTTCACCTGTTTTAATTCTCTTTGCGGGAATGTAAACCGCTATATCTTTAATACCTGCCATTTTCTTACTGCTCCTTTGTCAAGATAGTAACAGCGGCTGTACCGCCGGAACCGCCGACGTTGTGGGTCAGACCATAGC
>JAAZDU010000147.1 GCA_012512665.1 Bacillota bacterium
ATGAAGATCTGAGGAAAGGATATAAAGAAAGCATTGCTCTATCTCGCAGCGAGGGCCTTTACAGGCAGAAATATTGCGGCTGTATTTTTAGCGAAAAGGAAAGATTTTATAATGGTAAAAAGCGGGGGTGAAAGTAGCGGTGTTCGGGCTAGATAATATTGGCAAAATACTTCTCGCCCTGGGTGCATTTATGATGGTTATGGGATTGTTATTAATGGGGATGGGGAGGCTGGGATTGGGGCGATTGCCAGGAGATATTATCATTAGAAGGGAGAATTTTGTATTTTATTTTCCTGTGGTGACCACCATTATTATAAGTATTATACTTTCATTAATCTTTAATTTTTTTAGGCGCTAGAGAGCCTTTATATAAAAGGGGAGCCCTTTATGAAAGGAAGATACTTTGTACTATATATAGCTGTGCTAATTGTGCTAACTGCTTTTTTTAGTCCCTTGTCTGAGGCACGAGAGCGCAAAGAAGTATCTGTTGGTATTACCCTTGCAGATAGGAAACGTGTTGCCATTTATCTTCAAGATTGCAATGGAATTATAAATGATAATACGGGAAAAGCCGTGGAATCAAGCGAAGGATTACACGTATTTACCTGGCACGAAGAGGGTATTAAAGTAACGGGGCCAGAAGCTGATATTGGCGTGTTCAGAGGGCCGTTAACGATATTGGAGGGAGATAATTTTCACCGGGTAAGCGGGGCAGTGGAGGGGGAGCTGTATAGGGGAATCCTTCGTATTGATAAAGACGAAAAACAATTATATCTTATTAATATTCTTGACCTGGAAGAGTACCTTTATGGGGTTTTGCCCAGAGAAATGCCTCCCTCCTGGGGATCTGCTGGAGGTATGGAAGCCCTGAAAGCCCAGGCTGTTGTTGCCAGGACTTATGCTGTTTCTATGTCAGGTAGGCACGAAAAATATGATCTTTGCGATACCGTGCACTGTCAGGTTTACGGCGGCGTAGGGAAGGTTTTAGAGAAACGAGAGCACGAAAATACAAACCGAGCTGTGGAAGCCACCAGGGGCCAAATTTTAACTTTTAATGGGAAACCTATTGAAGCTTTTTACCATGCAACTAATGGGGGTTATACAGAGTCCCCACAAAATGTATGGAATCCCAAGGCTTCTTATCCATATCTAGTTAGTAAGGAAGATCCTTTTGATGATCCTACCAACCCTTTAAGGATACGGGATTTTATTGTGCATAACCGTGCACGCTGGCAAAAGCATCTAACTGCCAGCACACTGGAAAGGCTGCTTCAAGGCGCTGGCTTTAATGTAGGAAGGCTGTCTGCACTTGAGGTGGTGAGCAGATACCCGAGTAAAAGAGTGAAGGAGCTTTTAGTTAAGGGAACAGAAGGGCAGCTTTCTCTTTTTCGGGAACAAACACGCACAACTTTTGCATTGGACAGCCAAATGTATTACATCCAGGAGGGGGATAGCCAAAAGGTGTGGTTGCTAGGTAGGCAAGCTGTGCCTGTTGCTACTGATGGCCTTGATGAAAGTAAGGTGGTTACAGCAAGTGGCATAAAAACACTAAAGGGGAAAAGTTTCTTTGCGCTTTCAGCATCGAGTTTAGAAAGGGTTCCACAAAAATATTTCCTTTTTACTGGGTGGGGATGGGGGCATGGGGTAGGCATGAGCCAAAACGGGGCGTATAATCGCTCCCGCTGCGGGCATTGTTATGAGGAAATTCTCGATTTTTACTTTAGTGGTGCAGAGTTGACCGATGATTATGGCAGATAAAACAAAAGAGCAATCTGTCGAAGAATTGAAAACTTGTTATTATGATTATGAACTGCCCCCAGGTTTTATTGCCCAGGAGCCTCTTCCAGAAAGAGATAAAGCAAGGATGATGGTTGTAAAAAGAAAAACAGGTGATATTTTACATAGCACAGTTAAAGAGTTGCCCTCCTTTTTGGCTCCAGGCGATCTTCTGGTTTTAAATGACACAAGGGTTTTACCGGCTAGGCTGCAGGGGCTTAAAAAAAACACTGGTGCCAAGATAGAAGTTTTTCTTTTACGCCCCCTGTCTGATGATATCTGGGAAAC
>JAAZDU010000148.1 GCA_012512665.1 Bacillota bacterium
GCCCGGCAAGTTTGCAATTTTTTCTATGATACACTCCGGATTATCGAAATAGGGGAAACCCAGCCTGCCCATACCTGTATCAATTTTTACATGAACATTTAACAGTGAGCCCTTCCTACTTGCCTCTTTGGATAAGGCTTGCGCTAGCTCCCAGCTATAGACAGTAGGAGTGAGATTATAATGCAGATAAAGAGGTGCTGATGAAAGCGATACAGGACCCATTACTAAAATTGGAGCATCAATTCCCTTACGGCGCAACTCTATGCCTTCTTCAGGAAGAGCAACCCCCAACCACTCGCATCCTTCTGCCAGGGAGAGGCGGGCAACTTCTTTTGCACCGTGCCCGTAAGCATCAGCTTTTACCACGGCCATGAGGCGGGTTCCAGGTCTTAGTATTTTCCTTATCTGCTTGATATTATGAGCCAGATTATCTAAATTTATCTCCACCCATGTTGGCCGTCCATGCAAAAAATATTCAGCCACAGGCTTACGGCTAACCTTTTCAGTACTCAACCACGTTCTACTCCTCATTCAATACATTTGTATTCCATAATTGCTGGCATTATTCCTGCCCAGGAACAAGGAAAAACAATGTTAATATTTTACTTTTATAAAAGCCGCTCCTTTTCCATATACGATAAAGCTAGCAGCCCTCTTTATTTTTTTTCAATCACGCGGTAAACGCTGGCAACCCTTTCAATGGCAGCAAACTTGTGGACCTTGTTTAAAGCGGCTTCAAGCTTCTTTTCCTGCACAGCATGGGTTACAAGCACTATCTCCGCTATTCCTCCCTCACTTCTTTTTTGGATAATCATATCAAGGCTAATATTTTCACCACCAAAAACAGTTGCCAGATAGCCAAAAACACCCGGTTCATCTGTTGCTTGCAAGCGCAGGTAAAAAGGTGAAACTAACTCGCTAACGGGAAGAATATTCCGTTTTTCGGAAGGCTGCAATGATGGGGATTTATCTCCTAATTTAATTTCCCTGGCAGCGTCCATTAAATCAGCAACTACAGAGCTTCCGGTAGGCATCTCTCCGGCTCCCCGGCCAAAAAACATTACCTCCCCTACAGCGTCCCCCTCCACAAAAAGGGCATTGAACTCATGATTAACAGAAGCCAGCGGGTGGTTCAAGGGCACGAGGGTGGGGTGCACTTTTAAGGCAATACCCTTTTCCAAATCTTCTCCAATAGCCAGCAATTTAATGGTAAAACCTAATTCTTTAGCATATTGGATATCCCGAATATCAACCATACTTATGCCTTCCCTGTGAACGTCATCTATATCGATGGCAGAATCAAAAGCCAGGCGCGCCAAAATGGCCAGCTTATATGCTGCATCCCAACCTTCAAGATCTGAGCTGGGGTCTTTTTCTGCAAAGCCCTTAGCCTGTGCCTCTGCCAGGGCAGAGTCAAAATCCATGCTTTCCAAGGACATTTTTGTAAGTATATAGTTGGTTGTCCCATTAATAATGCCCATAATACGTAAAATGCGGTTTGCCCCCAAGCTGTTTTGCAATGGCCTAATTAATGGTATTCCCCCTCCAACACTGGCCTCATAAAAAATTTTTACGTTTTTTTCGGCTGCCAGGCGGTGAAGTTCTTCACCTTTGGTGGCCATTAAGTCTTTGTTCGCAGTAACAACATACTTGCCCTGCTCTAATGCTTCTTTTATATAATGATAAGAAGCAGTAACCCCCCCCATTAGCTCTACCACCACATCTATCTGCGGATCATGCAAGATACTGCTGGTATCTGTTGTCAAAAGCTCTTGAGGTACATTTACCCGCCTTTTCTTTTGTGGATTACTTACCAGTATTTTGGTCACTTCAAAGCCTATGCCTGTCCGGCTTTTTAAAAGATCCTGGTTTTTCTCTATAATTTTGTAAGCTCCCGAACCCACTGTCCCCAATCCTAAAAGACCTATTTTGATAGCTTCTTCCGACATCTATTAAACCTCCGTTAACTGAGATAGTCGCGCTCATTATATCACCTGTACAAGCGTTAAGCAACAGAATGTAATTGTCGTTCGGAATGATTAGCAAGCTTGTCAAGAGACTTTAGCAACAAGATAATAATTAAATCTAACACTTCTGCATAATAAATAAGAAATACTAAAAAAGGAGTTGGCATAATGCGTATACTCTGGCTGACACAATTTGATTACAGCAGTGATCTGGAAGCTATTTTCGCCTGGGTTATGGAAATACGGAAAAGAAAGGTAGAAGTAGATTTTTTTATAAATCAACTTCCTGCATATATGCAAAGAAAAATGCAGGAAGAGGCACAAAAAGTAGATAATAGGAAGTTCAAACTTTTTTTCAATATAAACAGCCAGCAGCTAAAAAACATCCTTCACTATTACAGCTACCACCTGCTACATGTTCACCACTCTTCTTTATATCCCCTGGTTTCTCTTCTCTCACATTCTATAAAAATTCCCTGGATAGCCAGCTGTTTTGAAGAAATAGATTGCAGAAAAATAACACAGCTGGAAAACGCTCGCTATCTTGTTTGCACTAACTCTTTTTCCCTGAATTCAGTTGAAAAAGCATTAGCGCCTTTTAAAAAAAAACAATTACCAGTTAATACTTCCGGCAGTAAAATCAGATAGTGCCATGGTAGCTGATAAGGCAAACTCTGATGTACTGTACATAGGTGGCCTTGCTGCTGAACAAGAAATATTTTTTTCTAACCTATACCAGAAGCTAAAAGAATTTGACTTCCCAGGAAAGATAGACGCCGTCAGCTGGCATAAACCTTCCAGCTTTAGGGGTAAAATTTACTCCTGGGAAAACATTATAAAACTCCAGGAAATAATGAAAAACTATGGCACAATCTTAAGCTATGGCTATTATCTGCTCCAGGGAATGGCCGCAGGAAAAAACGCCCTTCTGATGGAAAACGGCTACGGAGGTATTATTTGCCCCTCTGCCCAAAATAATGTGCCTGATCTAAGGTATAAGAAAAAGAGTAACTGGAATGAGGATGTACAGGAGAAACTAAAAAATGATATTCTAAAAATACTTAAACCTTCATTTGGCAAAAAGCTGCGGCAGGATTGTTTAAAATATGTTCAAGAAAACCATGACCCAGCTATTGCCGCAGAAAAAATTGCTCGCCTTTACAGGTTTGTGCTACAAAACCCTTAGCGAGCCGAATTTTATTTACCTATCCAACTCCACCCTGGACTTATTGCCCAACAAAAACTTACAGCATCCTTCGTTATCTCTTTTACTGAGCAAGAGCATTGTATCTGTCCCAATAATGCTGTTTTTAATTGGCCTTTTAATACCTTTAATTCTTACATTTTTTAGCAGAACGCTCTCCTCAATGCAAGCATTTTTTATCTTCGTTCCTTCACCAACAGAAGTGTAAGGACCCACAACAGCATTGGTGATAAGACAGCGGTCACCGATGGTTATCGGGCCCCTGAGTATACTGTTTAATATATGTGCAGAGGGGGCAATTTTAAAAAAACAAGATTTTGATTGTAACTCCAGGATCTTATGATTGGCCAGCAAAAGGTCTTCAGGCCTTCCCACATCCAGCCACCAGCCTTCATAGTGGTAGGGGATTACCTTTCCCCCCATCTTAATTAATTCCTGCAAAGCATCAGTTATTTCCAGCTCGCCTCTTCGTGAAGGCCTTGTTTTGGCAATAGCAGGAAATATTGTCTCTTTAAAAATATAAAGCCCCATTATAGCAAGATTGCTCCTGGGAAAGGGTGGCTTTTCTTCTAAATGCTTAACCACCCCATCTTCTAAATAGGCTATACCATACCTTTGAGGTTCTTTGACAGGTGCCAAAAAAATAAGAGCATCTGCACGGTGGCGATAAAAAAGCTCTACCGCAGGTCTTAATTTTTGTGTAAAAATATTGTCTCCCAGAGCTACGATAAAATCATTATTCTTTATAAAAGACCTGGCTGTTTCTACGGCGTGGGCTAAACCTAAGGGAAAACGTTGTATAATAAAAGTAATTTTTGTTTCAAAGTTTTCCTTGTAGCTTATCTGCTTGAATTCATCGTGCCTATCCCCTACAATAATGCCAATATTATTAACTCCCGCCTTTTGCAGAGCCCTTATGACATAAGAAAGTACGGGTTTATTTGCTACCGGAAGTAGCTGCTTGGCAGTAGCAAAAGTAAAAGGCTGCAATCTTGTGCCGTAACCACCACATAGAATCAAACCTTTCAAATTTTCTCCCCTCCCTGCAGCTACCATTGATAAGGAATAAGACCTGAATTGAGGCCAATACGGTACTCATCCGGGCTGTGATGATTATAAGGTTCGCTCGGGCAGTTTAAAAGTATAGCCTCCCTGCCACCCACAGCCTGGAAACCATGGA
>JAAZDU010000149.1 GCA_012512665.1 Bacillota bacterium
ATTTATAATCTTGTGGCTGCTGGCAGGGTATTATATGTATGGCTATACCCTTGCTTTCCCGGTCCTCAACCCTGCCGATCTCATCAGGGCTTTAACACACCGCCTGGCCAGGCTAATTTTTTAGCTCATTTTGTTTTTTTTTTGCTAAAAAGAGTTACTCAAAGCAATTTTTTTCGTTAGTAACAGTAAAGGGTAAAACCCTAAAAATGACACGACTAAAAAGGAGACAAGCCCGATGTTGAAAAAGACAGCTGCCCTTGTAGTAATGTTTTTTCTTGTTTTCATGCTTCAGTTGAGCCCTGTTTTCTGTAAGGAACCTGTAGTAAAGCTGGGCAACGAGGTTTTACTCAGCGATTATTTGGACCTGGTTGCCGGCAAAAGGGTAGGTTTGGTTACCAACCAGACAGGGGTGAACAGCAGGGGGGAGAGCATTATCGATATTTTTTACAAACATCCTTCTATTAATCTTGTAGCTTTATATGCCCCCGAGCACGGCCTTGATGGCCGGGCCAAAGCTGGTGCCTACGTGGAATCTTACATACACGAGAAGCTGGGGATCCCTGTTTACAGCCTCTACGGCCAGACGAGGCGCCCTACTGCAGATATGTTAAAAGACATTGATCTCCTTCTCTTTGATATTCAGGATATTGGTGCCAGGACCTATACTTATATGTCTACTTTAAACTATTGTATAGATGCGGCCAAGCAGTACGGCAAACCTATTTTGGTGTTGGACAGGCCAAATCCCTTGGGAGGCATGGTGGTGGAGGGGCCGGTGCTGGAAGATCCCTATATCTCCTTTGTAGGTGTTGATAACCTGCCCATGGCCCACGGTATGACGGCCGGGGAGCTGGCCCTCTTTTTTAACCGCAAGATAGGAGCCGATGTAAAAGTTATACCCATGAAAAGTTACCGTCGCAACATGATCTTCCAGGATACGGGGCTGCCCTGGGTGCAGACCTCTCCTAATATTCCTGGGTTGGTAAACTGCTTTGGTTATATGGCTACCGGCCTGGGAGAGGGGACGGGAGTGTTCCAGGCGGATCAATTCCAGTGGATAGGGGGAAAGGGGCTTAATGCCCAGCAGTTTGCGGAAAAGCTTTCCCAATCCGGGCTGCGGGGGGTAGATTTTATCCCGGAGCAGAGGGGCGAAGCCGGCGGTGTCAGGCTGGCTATAACTGATTACTACAGCTTTAACCCTGCTCGCACAGGTATTTACGCCCTGGCCTATGCCTTTTCTTTGGGGGATTTTCACGTTCCCAAGAGTGGGAATACCATTGTTATGTTTGATAAAATTATGGGTACCAATAAAATAGGGGATTACCTGGAAAGAGGACTTAGCCCCCAGCAGATCGAGGCCAACTATAGGCCGGCCCTGGAGCGCTTTAAAGCAGAGAGAGAGAAGTATCTTTTGGCAGAATATGCGCCACAAATTGTTGTTAAAGTAAGCGGCGCCCCCATTGAATTTGATTCGCCTCCTTTTATTGATAAAAATGACCGCCTCATGGTCCCCTTGAGGGCTATAGGCGAGGCCCTCGGCGCTGTGGTACACTGGGATGCCGGCCGGAGAACCGTTAGCGTTGTCCGGGGCGAGAAGAAAATTATTTTTACCATCGGCAGCGCAGAGGCACTGGTAAATGGAAAGGCCAGGGCCATGGATACGGTGCCAGTTATAAAAAATAACCGCACCATGCTTCCCCTGCGTTATGTAGGTGAGTTTTTAGGTGCCAGTGTAGATTGGAATGGGACCTGGCAGATTGTCCATATTAGCTGATGCATTGTTACAATCTACATTAAAAACTATATTAAAAGCTTGTTATCCCAGAGAGTATATTATATAATACCTATTATATCTTCTAAAAGTAAATAGTTAGGGGTGCTTCCGAGCGGAGGCTGAGAGGGAGGCGCTGTGAAGTTTCCTAACCCTTTGAACCTGTTGTGCGGGCTTACAGAAATAGCCCGCCTGGGTAATGCCAGCGTAGGGAATTATTTTTTTTAAGGTTGCAAGGGTCCTATGTAGGCCCTTTTCTATTTTACCCAGTACTTTCCCCTGCAAGCCTTCGTTTTTGGTCCCGCGTGTATATGACATTAAACAGAGCTGAAGATTTTGCTCAATATTCTGAAGGTAATGGTTATTTTATGCAGAATAATTTATTAAACTATCAAGAACCAGGTTAAAGCCTGCCCTGTAACAGGTTTTACCCTGTTCTTATTATTAACAGGTGGTGATTTGGTAGTGGAAAAAATTAGGCTCGAAGCGCTTTTCCGCAAACACGGTTTTAATGATTTTAAATGGATTAAAGCCGGGGATATTGTAGTATCCCAGTGGGTGCGCTTTAAGTGTATGTTTGGCTGTGATTCTTTTGGCAAGCAGGGTGCATGCCCTCCCTATGTTCCCAGCGTGGCTGAGTGCAGGGAATTTATTTCCGAGTACCAGCATGCTGCTCTTTTTCACTTTTCCACCTCATTGGAAAAACCGGAAGATAACCGCGCCTGGACCAGAAAAGTTTGTACTGGCCTTTTAAAGTTGGAGAGGGACGTTTTTTTGGCTGGATATTATAAGGCTTTTCTTTTATTTATGGGCTCCTGTTATATTTGTAGCGAATGTGAGGGGAGCAGGTTGTCGTGCAAAAATCTTAAATTAGCACGTCCCAGCCCGGAAGCCCTTGCTATCGATGTATATGCAACCGTGCGCCAATATGGTTACCCCATTGAAGTTCTCCAAGATTACAAGCAGGAGTTAAACAAGTACGGCATTTTGCTGATCGAATAGCCTTGCCTGCTTTGAGGCGGTGCACGTGATACAAATGTTAAAGGCGAGCATAGACAAATAGGGCAGCAAAAAAACCTAGAATGGAAGCTATGTTTAATTTAAGGGTTACTCCAAAGGTTATTGTCAAAACGGAAAGATTAATGTTAGTTGGGCTAAGGCCTATAGATTCTCCATAGTTTAGTACAGGTAAGTAGCCTTGAAAAGCTTGTCCCAAAAATGAGCCAAAAATGCTGCCGATAACTACAAGGAATATGAGAAGGCCCCAGTTTTTAGGTGCTCTTGCCATTTTTCCCTCCAAAGGTAAAAGTAATAAAATTAATTTTATTATACCACAGGGGACTTAAAAATCCTCTTGTAAGTTTAAGGCAAAAGATGTAAACTGCCAAAAATGTGACAGCATGAAGAGGACTTTTGTATATAATTAACGAATAATGACAAGCAGAGACGAATATGGTTAAAATTATACTAAAAAATGTAAGCGAGGTAATGCAAAAGTGGCAATAAAGGATCAAGTTTATCGTCGTCAGCGCTTTTTAATATGGTTTGTTATGGCATTCTGCTACCTCCTGATTTTCTTCCACAGGATAGCTATTAACGTAGTTGCTGATTATTTGATGGTAGATTTTGCAATTACAGGTACTGTTCTGGGCTTTCTGGCGGCAGTTTATTCAAACCTTTATGCTGTCATGCAGATACCGGGAGGGCTTCTTGTTGATTATTGGGGCCCCCGGCGCCTTGTGGCTCTGGGCGCTATTTTAGCTGGTGCCGGCTCTATTATTTTCGGTATCGCCCCGGGCATCAGGGTAGCTTTCTTAGGAAGGATACTAATAGGCATGGGAGGTTCCACTATGCTTATCAGTATCTTTAAGTATATCGCTAACTGGTACCGAGCTGACGAATTTGCCACCATGTCCGGCTTTACCATGCTTGCAGGTAATATGGGAGGGCTATTAGCTTCGTCGCCTTTTGCCCTGGCAGTAGAATTCACCGGTTGGCGCCTGCCTTTCGTAGCGATAGGCGCTATTAATTTGTTAATGGCAGCTTCTGCCTGGCTCGTTACAAAGGATAGCCCCAGTGAGGCTGGCTACCAGGAAGCTATTCCCCGATCCCAAACTATAGCGGCAGAAAAAAATAAGCTTGAAGATAACCTGAATAATAAAAGTTTGCTGCAGGTGTTGCTTGCTGTCCTTAAAAACCCTTACACATGGCCGCCTTTTTTAGCCGCTTTTGGCATATTTGGCGGGTACATGACCTTTTCTGGAACATGGGGTGTTCCTTACCTGATGCAGGTTTACCATCTTTCGCGAGACCAGGCGGCACATTATATG
>JAAZDU010000150.1 GCA_012512665.1 Bacillota bacterium
AAATCATACACATCCGGCACTGCCTGGGCCGCTTCTTCCCTGAGCTGGTTGGTCGTATAATAATCTGTAACCTCACGAGGAGCGTAAATTGTTTGCGGGCTTGGCTTTCCCAGCTCAACCTGCACCTGTACCGGGATAGCTGAAAAAACTAACAAAAAATAAATGGCAGCAAAAAGTATGATGGCCAACAGCAAGCGTCGGCCACGAAAATCAATCGCTGCGTGCTTTATTTTTAGGCTAAAGTTTTTCCTCAGCTCGCCTAACTGCATCCTTATCCCCTTCTATCAAGGCTTTGAAGATTCTGTGCTTTTTCCTGGTGTTTTTCGTAAGCCCTGATTACTTTTTGTACCAAAGGGTGCCTGACAACATCGCTTTCAGTGAGGTAGTAAAAAGAAATGCCCGGTATCCCCTGCAAAATTTCAGTAGCCTCAGAAAGACCCGAATATTTACCTCTGGGCAAGTCCACCTGGGTAACATCACCGGTAATAACCGCCTTAGAACCAAAACCAAGCCGGGTCAAAAACATTTTCATCTGTTCAGAAGTAGTATTCTGGGCCTCGTCAAGAATAACAAAGGAATCATCCAAAGTCCTGCCCCTCATATAGGCCAGGGGTGCTACCTCAATAATGCGCCTCTCCACATATTTTTGAAAAGTATCCATGCCCAAAAGATCATAAAGGGCATCATAAAGCGGCCTTAAATAAGGATCAACTTTCTCCTGGAGATCGCCAGGCAAAAAGCCCAGGTGTTCCCCGGCCTCTACAGCAGGACGCGTTAAAATAAGCCTCTGTACCAGCTTATTTTTCAGTGAATAAACAGCCATGGCCATAGCCAGGTATGTTTTACCGGTACCTGCCGGCCCAATGCCAAAAACAATATCATTGCTTTTCATGGCAGCTAAATAGTACTTCTGCCCTATTGTCTTTGGTTTGATCTGCTTGCCCCTTTCGGTTACAAGGAGCACTTCGTTAAAAAGATCCCCTATTTTCTCTCCCATACCTTTTTTTACCATCTGCAAGGCGTACATAAATTCTGGTTCTGTCAGCCGGTTGCCCTGCCTTATAACCTCTAAAAGTTCCTTGAAAAGAAGAGAAACTTTGGCAACCTCTCCTTCTTTACCCTGAATAATTAACTCGTTACCCCTAGGAATGACCCTCACATCAAAATTATCTTCAATTATATTTAAATGGGCATCAAATTTTCCCAGGAGCGGTAAGGTTTCTTCCATACTATCCAGGTACACCGTTGCTTCTTTCACCTTAGATACCAAGAAATTAATTTTCCTCCCCTTACAAAATTAAGCTGGCTTAGAAACCGCCCGTCTCTGCATCAGTCAACATCTCTTTGGGCTTAAGCACTGCAATATTTTCTTTTGTCTCCAGCAGTATTTTGCGCGATACTTTTTCTGAAAAGATCCTATCCTCCTGGTGCTTGCGCAACACAGGTAAACCGGGCGCTAGCTGCTTGTTAATCATCTCCCAGGCTTCTTCTCCTGCTTTCTGCAGAGCTTCTTCCGGTGAAAGCTTCTTCTTTTTTACCCCCAGCTCATAATACTTCAAGGTAATTAGTTCGACGGGTAACCTTATATTCCTCCACACCCAATGGTGATTAATTTTCTTCAACTGGTAGTTCCTGTAGGGGGGCTGCCGCACCCCCCAGCTTCCTACAACATCTTCATTATATTTTAGTAAATATGAAGATGCAACCTGCCCTGTGGGCACAGTAAATATTTCCCATAAATTTACTTCCCCCAAACCTTCGTACCATACTCTGGCTTCTACAACTCCCCTGGCCCTTATGGGAACCAGCTGTAAATCGTCAGCTTCATCTTCTATTAACCCTTTTCCTTCAGGAAGGGTATAATTTACACCCTCAATTAAAAGGTCACCTCTCCTTACAGTGTCTCCCTCCTCAACCCGCGCTTCTCCCGCCAGGACCAGTACATTGGTAACCACCCCGTCCTTTTTGGCCACTAAATCGGCGGGGGCGTTACTGGCCTCCGGTATCTTTATTTTTTCCACAACATTAACCTCTAGGAGTGTCCCCTGCAGGCTAGCCGAAGCCCAGGTTATCTCCTCAAACTCCAGCACCAGGCGGTCAGACAAATAATCCAAATCGATCTTTTTTTTCCATGTGCCCGGCCTTATTTCTAATTCACGGAGCAGAGACATTACTTTTTCTTGGGGTACCTCCTCGTTTCCCGTAATTCTAATAAACCAAACAAAGGAGGTGGACAAGTAGAGGATGAAGAAAAAAAAGAGCGCACCTAAAAGAAAGCCCTTTCTTTTCTTTCCCCTGTTGACGAGAAAGGGGCGGCCTGCCTTGTCCTTGATTTTAAGGCGGCAGTTGGTGCGCCTGGCCAGGGGTCTTAACTTCATGTAGTCCCTGACTTTCATCTTAAAAACAGCCTGCCCTTGCTCGAAACCCAGATCCCAAAAAGAAATACCCTTGCTCAGGGCAAGATTTAACAGCCTCTCTTTTTGTTCGCCTTCTATAGTTACCACCAGGTAGCCAGTCCAATAAGATGCTAGCCGTTTCAAGATAATACTCACCCCAGCTCCAGGGCGTTAATCTCGCCTTCCACAAAAAGCTCTTCACGGTGAAGGTTTTTAATGGTAAGGTTTTGCCCTTTAATAATAATTTCACCAGGGTGAGCGCTTATACGAATTTTTTCTTGAGTGTATTCAATAATGCCGCGGTGGTTTTCCACAAGCAGCTGCGTATTGCCCACAAGGGTAAGCTTGGATAAATTTAAAAGGAGCTCATGCGGCAGCTCAAAAAAGTCAGCCACACCCCCGCGCCAGTCTTTTTTCTTACCCTGCACCACCTGTTCCGGCCCCTCCCCGGTGAAGATCCTTATAAAATTTATGCTAAAAATTTATCTTTATGACTTTTTAGCGTAAAGCCCGGGGATTGCCCTTTGTTATTATTATTTACCCCAGGGTTTTTTGGCCCTGGGTGGGCCTAATATTTCAGCCAAGATCACAGCGCGATGTAAGGAATAAGCCCCCGCAAACAGGGAGGCAGCGGAGGGAACTGACGGCCCCTTCTGTTTTTCTGCCGGCAGGGAATCTTGGTGGCGAGTTTCTTCTTTTATAC
>JAAZDU010000151.1 GCA_012512665.1 Bacillota bacterium
ATCCTAATTTTCGCAGTCTACGAGAATTAAAGATCCCTGCTTTAGCAGGTAACCATTTTCAGACGAATGTAATTATCGACAAGGGAATCCCTACTTATTATTATCATGGATGGAACGTCCCGCGTTTGCGGTTGGAACCTTTGCTCTGGAAATGGCAGTCGAAAAAGTTGTTTAATCTGTATACAGCTAAATATGGAACTCCGGATTTAATTCATGCTCATGGTATATTGTGGGGTGGGGTATCTGCTATGGAAATTGCTCAGAGCGAGAAAATACCTTATATGATCACTGAACATGCATCGAATTACGTCCAGGATCTTGTTTATGCATGGCAAAAACCGTATATACGAAAGGCTATTAATGATGCTGCTTTGGTGTTGGCAGTTAGTAAAACGCTTGCCGGTAAACTTATGACATATAGTGACAGAAAAAGAATTAAAGTGATACCCAATATGGTGGATACAGGTTTTTTTGTTTTTCCACCTGTACCGCGTAAGGTGTCTCCTTTTTGTTTTTTAACTGTTGCAAGACTTAACCCCAAGAAAGGGCTTGATCTGCTGATAAAAGCATTTGCCAGGGCTTTTTCGCAGGAGAATGATGTTTTCCTGGAAATAGGTGGAGATGGAGAACAAAGAGCAGAACTTGAAGCATTAGTAAAAAATTTGCGGTTAAATGACAGGGTTAGTTTTCTGGGGGAACTATCTCTTGAACAGGTACGAGAAGCAATGTGGTATGCTAATGCTTTTGTACTACCTAGTTATGTGGAAACCTTCGGAGTAGTTTTAATTGAAGCAATGGCAACAGGGCTTCCTGTTATTGCAACAGCATGTGGTGGCCCGGAGGAAATTATTAAGCCCGATACAGGATTGCTGGTAGAACCGGGCAATGTAGTAGAAATGAGTTTGGCATTGAAAAATGTATATGAACACCGATTTGAACTTAGAAAAAAGGAATTAGCTATCCGGAATTATGTCATCGATAATTTCAGTGATGGGGTTATTGCAGAAAGATTGTTAGAATATTACAATCGAGTTCTAGATGCGGAATCTGATGAAAGAAACAGCTAAACAAGGAGTATGACTATAATGAAGTCTCTAAAAACCCCAAGCTTATATCGGATAGAACAAATATTATTTTACATAGTTGTAATCACCGGTTTTTTTGGAGTGGCATTACTTCCAATTGATATAGGTTCTTTTAAACTTTTTCCATACCGGATTTTTTTTATTATGTTATTGCCTCTTTTCTTTATGCGCATTTTATTTAGAGAAAAACTCAGCTTATTTAACAGCGGCATTAAGTGGTATTTAATATTTCTTATATTCTGGTTGGGTTTTAGTTTTGTCTCCTTAACTTGGGCTATTTCGAAAACAGATGCTGTTAAAGATATAGTTTTTTTATTCATGGGCATTGCATTAATTTTTTTTATTTGTCTCTATATACGAAATAAGAAAGATTTAACAATTTTCTACTATCTGTGTTTTGTCGCATTTTTCTGTTTAATTTGTATTGGCTTTTGGGAGGTTATAACTGGTAATCATTTATCATCATCTATGTTTTATAATTATCCAACACGCATACCGACAGGTGTTTTTTTTAACCAAAATGATTTTGCATCTTTTTTAGCTTTATATATTCCTTTTGGGATAGGAATGTTTTATTATGCACAAAGTATAGCACCAAGGTTATTAGGTATTATGAGTGTCTCAGGGGCAGTATATCTA
>JAAZDU010000152.1 GCA_012512665.1 Bacillota bacterium
GTTCAAAAAAGTTCCCATAGCAAAAAGAAGTAATCCTGCTGCAAAAGTAATGGCAAGGGTGGGAAACTGCTTTTTATAAGCATCAATGGGCCTTATACCAAAAAAATTATTACTTACAATCTGGCAAAGGTGGATAGGTGAAATAAAGTAACTAAAAAAACCGCTTGCATACAGCAAAACAGCATATAACGCTGGGTTAGTATCTGGGCTAAGCAAAGGAAACAAAAAGGGCACTGTTAGCCCAATTGTAATTGAAAAAGAAGCAGATACCCAACCAATAACAAAGGGGAAAATAATAAATAGTAAATAAAGAGGAACGCCCATTTTTAAAAGCTCAGAAAACAATATCACCTAGCTTTTCAAATCCGCCAGAAGAAAACGAAAAATCATAATACCTGCTATGCCCAACATAAGATAATAATCAGGGCCTTCGCGTATAGTTTTTTTAAGCTCTACTTTTTTCCCCAAAAATTTCCCCAAAAAAAGGGCAACAAGTAGTCCAATGGAAAGCGAGATAAGAAGAGATAAATTAAACAAAACAAAAAGTGCAAGGCTTATAAATAGCGGTGCACCATAAAAGAGAAGCTTTTTAAAATTATCAAAGGATCTACTGCCGATTTTACTATCTAATTCTTTTTCTTTTGCCCCATGCAAATACAAATAATAGCCAGAAACAATACTAATTACTCCTAATGGTGACATATACTTAATTAAAACTAAAAGTTCTATTTTAGTTAGACCGGCTAATAGAATAAGAGATGAAGTGAAGGGAGAAAAATAATAAACGCTATGCCGAAAGACCATGTTAACCGAGGTCTTTATTAATTTTGAAAGGCCAAGCTTGTCCCCTAGAACGTCAACTAAAGGAGCAGAGATAGCAGCTCCCCCCATGACTGGGAAAATACCAATTAAAGCTGGAATAAAAATTACTGCTATTTTAGCGCTCCCTAAAATAGAGGTTAGAGAATCAAGTAAGTGTTCTAAAAAGCCTAGATCTTTGAGGAGCCAGCTGAGAAGCGTAACAAGGCCAACCACAAAAACCAGTTCTAAGGTGGCTTTGTCAATTAGCCCTTCCCAGAAAAGAATAATTACTTCATTGGCAGGTTTGCCTAAGAAAAAGCTGAGCATTATTATGCCAATGAACATTGCTTGATACAGCGGTCGTTTTTTTGTTACTAAAACCACTATTGTAATTAACGTAAATATTAAGCCAAACAACTGCCATTTAATAAAATCCATTTTTACCTCGCTTAGTTTTTTTATAACAGCGGTGTATATTTTATCTGCAAAGGAGGAAAAAATTTGGTACTGCAAAAAAAAACAGCATACTCAACATTTTTTCTGGCATTGTGCTCTCTATTTATAACTTTTTCTCTAGTTCTTTACCCAGAAATAGCGTTTAAAGCATCTGTAGACGGGCTACAGGTATGGTGGAATATAGTTTTCCCTGCCCTTCTTCCTTTTTTTATTTTTTCCCAAGTTCTCATTGGCCTGGGCGTTGTTCACTTTTTAGGTGTACTATTAGAACCAATTATGCGACCGCTATTTAATGTACCAGGGTCGGGGGCCTTTGTAATGGCAATGGGGCTAGCTTCAGGGTTTCCTATTGGCGCTGTTTTGACAGCAAAACTTCGTAAACAAAAACTATGTAGCAAAACTGAAGGAGAAAGATTAATGGGTTTTGTTAATACAGCTGATCCGCTGTTTATGTTTGGAGCAGTAGCGGTCGGTATGATGGGACATCCTGAAGCAGGAATAGCTATTGCCTTAGCACATTACCTTTCTACAATAATTGTTGGCATAGGCATGAGGTTTTATCGCCCAACAGATAAGAGTAACAGCAACTCTAAGGGTCCTGCAAAAAAAAGTACTATACTACTGCGAGCTGTTCAAGCTCTGGAAGAAGCAAGAAGAAAAGACAACAGACCCTTTGGCCAGCTTCTGGGGGATGCTGTGCACGATTCAATGAAAACTCAGGCTCTTATCGGAGGTTTTATTATGCTTTTTTCCGTCATCATCGCAATGATACAGGAAACCGGGGCAGCTGACTCTTTAGCCTTCCTGATATCCCAATTTTTAAATATCATTGGCTTAAGTTCTCAATTGGCACCTGCTTTAATCAGCGGTTTTTTTGAAATTGATTTAGGTTGTCAGCTAGCCGGCAGTATAGCTGGAGCACTTGAACAACAGATAATCGTTATTAGCACTATTATTGCCTGGAGTGGACTATCAGTCCATGCCCAAGTTGCAAGTATAATAAGTGACACTGATTTAAGTATAGTTCCTTACATCTGCGCACGTTTTATTCATGCGTTTTTAGCAGGAGCTTGTGCTTTTCTACTTATCGGCCCCCTTTCACCTTTGCTCAATGTCACCAGTAAAAAAGTAATTATTCCTGTTTTTTTTCAACACACGCCCCAGGCAACTCCAACCTTCTGGCTGCACAGAACTATTGTTTTAAGTAGGTTTTCACTTATTTTTGTAGGTCTATTATTAATCATAGCAGTTACATATATTAGTATTGTAACAAGAAAAAGAAAAAATTTTAGCCGTTTGCTTTAAATTTACTTGTTTTAAATTTATTAAGAATATCAGAATGGACTTCTTTTGGAACAAGATAACTAATATCGCCACCATAAGAGGCAACTTCCTTTACTATACTCGAGCTAACATATGAATATTTACTGCTGGCAACCATAAAAAGAGTTTCAACTCTATGCTCTAACTTTCTATTGATAAGGGCCATCTGAAATTCAAACTCAAAATCACTTATTGCGCGTAAACCTTTTATAATAATTGTAGCTTTTTGTTTTCTTACATAATCCACAAGTAACCCTTGATAACAGTCAACCTCTATGTTCTCAATTGGATCTAGCAATTTTTGTAACATTTTTACACGCTCACTAATAGAAAAAAGAGGCGTTTTTCTGGGGTTATCTAACACTGCAACTATTAAGCGGTCAAATAGTTTATTTGCCCTTTTGACTATATCCAGGTGACCATTTGTAACCGGATCAAAGCTTCCTGGGTATATGGCAGTAATCATAATTAAAATGCCTCCATTATTTTGGTTTCCCAAAGGATAGTAAAGTATTGCCATACTTTCTCTGCAAAATTAACTCGATCGACAATTCGTTTTGTAAAAAAGATCCAACATGCTCTTTGTTGTAATTTTGCTCTAGTATTACCTCCCCTCCCGGCCTGAGAAGTGAAAGATCAAGAATTGCCTCCAAAACAGGCTTCAAAAGTGAAAAAGAATAAGGAGGATCCAGGTAGATAAAATCAAACTTCACCCCCTTTTTATAAAGTACATTTAAAGCCCAAAATACATCTCCATGTATAATTTCGGCACGTTCTGTTAGTTTTGTTAATTCAAGGTTTTTTTTTATTAAAAAACACATTGTTTTTTCTTTCTCAATAAAAAAACATCTACTGGCCCCGCGGCTTAAAGCTTCAATTCCAATATTACCTGTACCAGCAAAAACATCTAAAAAAAAACATTATAAATACTATCGCCCAATATATTAAATAAAGCCTCTTTAACCATGTCGTAAGTAGGTCTTGTTTTCATCTTCCTTGTAGTTTTTAGCTTTGTTCCCTTGGCTTTTCCGGCAATCACACGCATTTAACCGTATCCTACCTTTTCTTGCTTTAATCGATAATACCTTTAGATACCTTACAGGTAATTTTATCAACTCAATACTTAAAAATCAACAATGGTTGGTTAATATTACCACTAGATTTTATTTCAATAACATGCATACTCTTTTTAAATATAAACATAATAAAAATGAACCAACAATCCCCATAAGCTCTTCCTCCGGTTTCTCCTCTCCCA
>JAAZDU010000153.1 GCA_012512665.1 Bacillota bacterium
GCATAGCGGCGGTTATAGCTACAATTTTCTTATTTTTTTCAGCCTGGCGAAGCAAAGCACGGCTAAAAACTGCTGTATAACTTGGCAGTGATTTTTTCAGCGTTTTCCCAGATGATATATCAAAAGGACCAACCCCATGGTATTTCTTTGGTTCATTTTCAGCTGGCTTATAACCTTGACCTTTCTTAGTTAGGACATGAAGTAACACTGGGCCTTTAATATTTTTGCAACTAACATAAGATTGCTTTAAGGCGCTAATATTATGGCCATCAACGGGACCAAGGTAGGTAAAACCAAGTTCCTCAAATATAAGGCCGGGAACAAGTAAATACTTTAGGCTGTCCTTAATTTTTTCGGCCGAACGGGCTACTGAAGGTCCTATACGAGGTATTTTATGTAAAATAAACTCAATGTCTTCTTTAAGGCGGAAATACTTGGGATCACTTCTAAGCCTGCTCAAATAAGATGCCAGGCCACCTACATTTGGCGAAATGGACATTTTGTTGTCGTTTAGCACGACGATAATTGATGTTTTCAATTCGCCTGCATGATTTAACGCTTCAAGGGCTACGCCTCCAGTTAGTGCACCATCCCCGATAACTGCTATCACATGAAAGGATTTGCCTAACAAATCTCTAGCCTTGGCTATACCAAGCGCCACAGAAAGTGAAGTACTGCTGTGCCCTGTATTAAAGTGGTCATAAGCACTTTCTTCTCTTTTCGGGAAACCGCTGATACCACCTTTTTGACGCAAAGTTTTTAGAAGTTCTTTTCTCCCGGTAAGTAGTTTGTGAGTATAACACTGATGCCCTACATCCCAAATCACTTTATCTTGGTCTAAATCAAATACCTGATGAAGAGAAAGCGTTAACTCTACCACCCCTAAATTGGTTGCCAAATGACCACCATTTTGACTTACAGTCTTTATTAAGTAGTCTCTAATCTCGCCTGCCAAGATTTTTAATTGGTTATCACTTAAATTTTTAATATCTTGTGGCAGGTTAACTTTGTCGAGGTAAACGCTCACTAAACAATCACCTTCTCCAGCTGCTTGCCGTTTATCGTTTATTTAATGATCGTTTATTTAATGAAAAAAATATCTCAATCTGGGTCAGGACTTTTCCCACTAAAAGTATAATAATATCAGATCTATTAATGGCCATAGTTTTTCCTATTGCTTTACCCCCTACAGTTAAAGCAGCAACAAGACCTGTTAAAAAAACACTTAAATACGCCTCTGCCAAACCCCCTCTTAAGGCTAGCTGGAAAATAATATAGGCCCCTATTACCCCGCTTACTACACCCGCTATATCTCCCACTACGTCATTACAAATGTTTGACACCAGATCAGCATTTTGCACAAGAAAAACCCCTTTTTTTGCCCCACTTACTCTTTTAGCAGCTTTAGCATTAAGAGGGGCTATGCTAGCTGCCGCTGCTGCAGTACCAACAATATCAAAGGCAATACCTATAAAAATAACAAACAGTAAAAATAAAAAAGACAGTGCTAGTGAGCCTATTCCCTTAATAACAAGCTGCGAAATGATGCTAAAAAAAATGGTCAACAAAAAGGTCAAAAAAGTAACAAAAAAAACCCGTCGTAGCTTGTTTGTTTCTTTTCTATTGCGAACTTTCTTTGAGCCTCCTTTTTTAAAGCTCAAATAAATAACCCCCACTATATGAAAAGAGGGTGCCGGTGGTAATATACTGAGTAAACGTTGCGGCTTAGGTCTAGCAGGTTTTCCCAAATGGCCACCCCGCGTCGCCACGAAGGCAGTTTCCTTTTAAGGCCATTTCTACTGTGTTGCCAGCAGTAGGGCTAGATTACCACTTAGTCCACACTTTAATCCCCAGTATATTTCTTGTGGAACAGTCTAGGAGCTTTCCTCAATGACCCATTCCCGTTCCCTATCCTCTTTTGCAGTACAGGTTTCAAGCTAACCAATTTTTTAAGCTCTCCCCCGGTACCACTCAAGGCAGGCTACACTGTACACAGTATCTGCCGCATACAGGTTCTTCCCAAGCCGTAACCATTTATCAATCACGATAATTCGCCACGCACTTGGGTCTCCGCGGAAGCAGGGTCAACGCCTACATGCCTTTGTAGATCGCCCCATCTTCCTTAACTCCCAGCAACGACCCCCAACTGGGCGTCAGCAGCCGCCACCAGGAACTTCATCGATATGCCCTTAAACGGATTTTTAGGCCCGTCTTCGGGAACGGTGCGTCAACTAGAATACTGCACCACTCGGTCCCTCTGAAAAGTATTATAGCACAGAGGAAAGAAATGAACAATAATAGTAAATGCCTAGCTGCTCTTAATAATCTCTTTTAACAATTATCTTTGCCAATAATTCCAGCATCGATTTTTTTTCACCAAAGGGTGTAATGGCATTAATTGCTTCTTTATAAAGCTCTTCAACTTTATGCTTGGATTCCTGAAGGCCATAAAGCGTTGGATAGGTCAATTTTTTTAGAGATGCATCTTTTTGCACTCTTTTACCCATTTTTTTCTCATCGCCAACCTCATCCAGCAAATCATCAACAATTTGGAAAGCCAGGCCAAGCGATTTACCGTAAACAGTTAAAAGTTCCAGTTTATCCTTACTGGCTTTAGCCAATAAAGCCCCACAGCGTACAGAGGCAGTGATTAGCGCTCCGGTTTTATGGGAATGTATATAATTGAGGGTATCTTTATCAGGAAGTGATTTTCCTTCAGATTCTATATCTACTACCTGACCACCCACCATACCAGCAAAGCCCGCAGCGTTAGAAATCTCTTTTATTATTTTAACTTTAATTAGATCTGATACTTTTTGCATATTAGAAAGAATATAATAAGAATGTGTTAGCAGAGCATCTCCTGCTAAAATTGCCATCGCTTCACCAAATACTTTGTGGCAGGTTGGTTTCCCCCTACGGTAATCATCATTGTCCAGTGCCGGAA
>JAAZDU010000154.1 GCA_012512665.1 Bacillota bacterium
GTTGTAACTTTAAATATAATAATGAATGTATTGTAAAGGAGACCGCAAAAAAGTAAAGATGAAAACCTTTAACCAAGGCCCTAACAAAAACAGCTTAACAGGGAAAGATTTGCTGTACATAAACACTTTGGGAAGTTTCCTTGTTAAACACGGGGATCGTGACCTCTCGGAGAAGACTAAAAGATCTTCCAAACTGTGGGAGCTTTTTAAGTTTTTTCTCACCCACCGGGGCAAAAACCTGCTGCCTGAAACCATACTGGAAACACTCTGGCCAGACCAGGAATATGCTGATCCCAAGCGTGCCGTGCGCACCATGGTCTTCCGCCTACGGCGGCTCATAGGGGAAACGGGCTGCACCGACTCTTCCTCCTATATTACCATGGCTCACAGCTGCTATAAGTGGAACGATGATGCCCCCTACTGGATTGATATTGATGAATTTGAAAAGCTGAACAAAAAAGCCCAGGAGGCAGCCAGAGCAGACATAGACGAAGCTATCGGGCACTATAAATCTGCCCTCAACCTCTACCGGGGCGAGTACCTGTCAGAGAGCACATACAGCGATTGGATCATCCCCGTCAGGAATTACTACCGGCGGCTCTACCTGCAGTGCATACTGCAGCTGACAGACCTGCTGCGCAAAAAGAATAACTACTACAGTATAATCGAAATCTGTGAAAAAGCCCTGCTGCTAGAACCCTTTGAAGAAGAAATTCATATCCGCTTTCTGGAGGCGCTCATAAAAGAGGGGAGAACAAAACAAGCCAGCTCTCACTACCAGTATGTAACCTCCTCTTTTTACCGCGAAATGGGCATCAAACCCTCTCCCGCCCTGCGCAACATCTACAGGATGATCAAAGCGGAGAAAGGGGGCCTCGAGCTGGACCTGGGCACCATACAGGAAAAGCTAAAAAGCAGTGAAGAAGCTAAAGGGCCTTTCTTCTGCGATGCCGAACTATTCCGCTACCTTTACAATTTGGAGAGGCGGCGCAGCGTAAGAAAAGGCCAATCATCTTACCTTTTCCTTCTTACCCCCAGCCAACGGGATTACAGGGCGCTTTCGCCCGAAGAACAAAAAAAAATTATGACCGGCCTGCAGGATATTCTTGCCTCCAAGTTGAGGATAGGCGATATCTGCTGTTGGTGGAACGAATCACAGTTTGTCATCCTACATTCCGGCATTACCCTGGAGCAGTCGGAAAAAGTAATAGAAAGAATTAAAGCCGCATTTTATATAGAAGGAAGCGTGAAAAAAACAGAGGGCCAAGCCCACATGCTGAACCCTTTTTTGCTGGAAGAGGCCAGCCAGGCAGGGCTTTTCTCCCTGCAGGGCACCGACATGCAGAAAACTAAGGTGCTTCCCTTCTCCGCCCTGGGCGAGGAGCTGCAGAGCGCTCTGGCAGGGGACAAGCTTTCTGGCTTCCAGGAAACAGCCGCCAGGGAAAAAGAACTGCGGGTCAAGATCACCCTAGATGAAGGCTTCCAGGCCAGCGATATTTACCTCCCCTCTGTAACCCTCCAGCACGCCCATTACACGGCTGTTACCTGCGGAGGCGAGCTGGAAGGAGACTCTTTAATCGCCATCTTTAACCTGGACGAAATTGCTTCCTGGTTTACAGGCCAGGAAAGCGAAACAGATACCATCAATTTTACCATCACAGGCAGGGGCTGGGTCGAAGATATTCGCCCCTTTTACTTCACCGCTGAAACCAGCCTCCCCCTCTTCGGCTCCTACCAGACTCAATCTATCAGCATTACCGGCAGCGACTTCCTCCTCATACCGCCTGCCGAAGAAGACATCTACCAGGAAACCTTTACCCTGGTCAACCAGGACGGCGCCCAACTTGACGGCGCCCGCTGGTCCCTGCTGGAAAGAGCGGAGGGCATAGAAA
>JAAZDU010000155.1 GCA_012512665.1 Bacillota bacterium
GCTTTAATCAAAGCGGTTATTTCATCTCCCACTTTGATCTGCATCTCTTCCAGGGAATTTTTGGTAATAACCCCGGCAATCCTGTTACCGCCTCCGATATCAATTTCCACCTCTGCCGTTACGATACCGGGAATAACATTGACTACTCTTCCTTTAATCTTGTTTCTGCCGCTAATTTTTAAGGCAACTGAATTACTCATAAGATAATAAAGCCTCCTTGTTTACAATATTTTTTATAGATATTAAGAATTATTTCCTCTTCTGTTGAAATTATACATTTAAATTCAAAGAATGCTGGTTATTATGCCCCCATCCTGGATGTTATCGGTTGACGCCTTTATGATGATCAGATATAATTTCATAAGATGGAAATAAAGCCCATCCTAATAATAAGTAGCTGTTTAAATTAAGTAGCTGTTTAAATATAGGTGGATGATTTGTATAGCGCCATTTTTGTTATAATAGTTCTAGTATGGCTGCGTTATGAATATATGTGCATATTAAAGTGGTCTGAATGGTTTAATAATAAAAGTTTTTATAAGGTAATGAAATAATTTTTGTTACGGGTATGCAATGGCAAGCTTTGGAGGTGGTAGCGCTGATTGGACAATTTATCAGCCCCCGTTTAAGAAAACGGTTTGCCATGCTTTTTTTGACCACTACCGCTCTTTTTTTGACCATTTTGATGCTTAACCTGCTAGCGCCGGCTCCTGCCTTTGCTGAAACCCCGTTCCTGGAGATAAGCGGCGAGGGGGTGACGACTCCTCTGGAGTTTACCCGGGCCGAACTAGAGGCCATGGAGCAGTACGAGCACGTTTACAGCACGATCAACACCTGGCCCACCAAGAGATGGTACATAGCCAGGGGAGTAAAAATAAGAGACTTGCTCTCCCTGGCGGGGTTCAAAGAGAAGGAAGCCACGCTCATTAAATTCGTTGCAGCTGATAATTACGAGATGACCCTGACTGTTAAAGAGCTGCTGCAGGACAAACGCTACTATTTTCCAGGCTTAAAGGAAAATCACCCCAGCGACGGTAGTATCCCCGGTTCTCCGGAGGGAGCGGTGGAAGTGGAACCGATCCTTGCCCTGCTCAGTGCCGAGGATAGCATCAACCCCGATGAAATGGACGACAGGAATGCTCCCATGCTGGTGCTGGGGCAGCGGGCTGTTACCGAGCAGACCTGGTTGCTATATGTTAAATATGTAAAGAAAATAGAGGTGCTAACTACACCTCCGGAAAAATGGGATGCCCCCAGGGTAAATGTTCCTGATGGTTCAGTGCTGCCTCCAGGTACCGAACTAAAGCTGGAAAATAAAAATACTGATGCTGATAAAATTTATTACACCACGGACGGCAGCGAGCCGACTTTGAACAGCCCCATGTTTAACTGGAGTGCCAGGCGCTGGTGGGAGCAGAGAGATGATGTAGATAATATCAACCTCCCTCTTGAGATTGTGGAGGAGATGATAAGTGACAGTTTAGACGGGCGGGATATAGTTGTTCTCAAGATGAAAACAATTGGCCCTGGTAAGGAGGACAGCGAGGTGGCCACCTATACATTTACTATTGATCCCGAGGCGGTTGACCCTACCAAAACTCCTGGCGGGCCGCCTACCGGCGTAGTACTTGACCGAAGCTCGCTGGACCTCCCGGTTGGGCACACTTTTCAGCTAGAGGCGACTGTAGAACCATTTAATGCCCTTAATAAGGATGTTATCTGGCGTTCCAGCGATACCAGCGTAGCCACAGTTGACACCAGGGGGCTGGTAACGGTTGTTGGCCATGGCACAGCTGTTATCACCGTAGAAACGTTAGATGGTAGTTATAAGGCTGCCTGTATCATCAATGGCCCGAAGGAAGCAAAGGAAGAAGGGCAGGGCATTGCAGTAGAAGAGAGCAGCCCTTCCGGGGAGGAGCCCGGGGAAGAAGTTGTAGAGCAGCAGCCGGAAGTTGAGGAGGAGCGATTGGCAGAAGAGAGTGCAGAAGAACTCCCGCCAGCTGCCAAGGAGCCGGGGAGGCCTGCTAAGCCGCAGCTAAAGGCCTTCCCAGCCGAAGAGGAGCTGCCTGCCGGCAGCTGGCAGCTCCTGGCAGAGAAAGATGAGATAGCGGCTGCCGCAACAGCCGGCTATGGCTCTGCAGACCAGTTGGAAAACAGCTTTCCAGAAGTACAGGTTTTTGAAATTTCCTTTGAAGATACTGTACCCCTGCCACTCCCCGAACAGCCAAAGGAACTGGATCTCATTGTATCCGCTTTCTTTTTGTTTTTTGTGCTTTCAGGTGCAGGCATAAAGTATAGAGAATATGCAAAGGAGCTAAAAACCAAGTGAACATTTTAACACCTCTGAAGGATACGCTGCACAGTATCTCGTCCGGTTTATTAATACCCACTATAGTTGTCCTGCTGCTGCTTCTGGCCCTGACAGCATTTGAGCTTGGTGCTTTGCTGGTGGAGGTTTGTACGGAAAGACGCAGAAAAAAAATGGTTAATGTGGCGAAAATGATCGATGCTTTTCAGGGAAACGCTGTCGAGCATATTATGGAGGAAGTGGAACGGAGCGAACTCTTCCGGCACCAAAAAGAAATTTTAGAGGAGTTGATTAGCCATGCCAGGCTGCCTGCTGCTTCTAGGGAGGCGCTGGCACGTCGTTTACTAGCCAAGGAGGAGAGGCGTTATACCAGGATAACGGACAGGACCGACCTGGTTGCCCGCTTGGCACCTATGTTTGGCTTAATGGGCACGCTCATTCCGCTCGGCCCGGGGATGATCGCCCTTGGTCAGGGTGATACACAGACGCTGGCGGATTCTCTGCTCATCGCCTTTGATACAACGGTAACAGGCCTTGCGGCTGCCGGTGTTGCTTTTGCCATCTCCCGGCTGCGCAAAAGATGGTACGAAGAATACTTGGGCTCTCTGGAAACACTGATGGAAAGCCTGCTGGAGGTGTTTGACCATGAACAGGAGGCTGAGAGAGAAAAGGCTTATAAAGCTCAGGACAACTGCTGAAGTCAACCCGCTGGAGGGGGTTGTCAACATCGTGGATGCCATGCTGGTATTTGCCTGTGGGCTGATGCTTGCTCTGGCTGTTTACTGGAATATCGACCTGGGGCCTGTGGGAGAGCGCATCAATATAAATCGTGGGCGGGAGGTGACAGATACTCCTGAGATACGCGAGGACCTGGTTGAAAGCCAGGATCGGGGTAAACTTTATCAAAAAATAGGCACGGTTTATAAGGACCCTGAAACAGGTCAGCTCTTTATGCTGACCGAAACTGGCGATGGAAAGAAATATTGAAGGCTTTTCAGTTAAAAAAGGGGGAGGTTTGCTTATGAAAGCAGGTAATTGGGCCCGGAGGATCTATTCCTTTCCTTTATGGAAGAGTTGCCGAGGTATATTTGGCATCGGCAGCTTGATGACGGCTGTCACGATTTTATTGCTGCTCACCGCTGCACTTTATTTAGCGGTTCCCGCGGTTGCCCTTGCTGCATCAGATACTCTTGAAATCACGGGAAAAGGTGTGGCGAACCCGATGACCTTTACGCGGGAAGAGCTGGAAAAGATGGAGCAGCACCAGTATGTGTACAGTGTCATTAACACCTGGCCCACCAAGAAATGGTACGTGGGAAGA
>JAAZDU010000156.1 GCA_012512665.1 Bacillota bacterium
CTCGTGTTCCGGATCGCCTACACCTAAAAGCAAGCTGCCGTGAGGTGTCTGCTTGAAATATGTTCCGTGTTTAAAGGATATAACCATAGCTTTTAAAAACATCTCCAGGGGTTCTGTTACCAGCAGCTGATGCCTTTCGGGTGTAATGGGAATATCAAGGCCTACCATCTTACCTAATAATTTGCCATGGGAGCCGGCGGCATTAACAACGACTGGCGTGTTAATCTTTTCACCGGTGTTGGTAACAACGCCGGTTATTTTATTGCCTTCTTTCGTTATATCCGTGACCTCCACCCCTGTTCTAATCTCTACCCCCAGCCTGCGGGCGGCCCTGGCAAAGGCCTGAGTAACATGGAAAGGATTGGCATGGCCATCGCGGGGATTAAAAGAAGCGCCCCAAACACCTTCTAAATTAAGGTGAGGGAACATTTCTTTAATCTCTTCCGGGCTTAAAATAACTGTTTCATTATTGGGGCCAATTTTTTTCTGTAGCTTAACGTTGTTCCGAAACAGCTCTAGCTCCTCTTCCGAATAGGCCAGCATCAGGTACCCTCCCTGCATCAGCTCGATGCTTTCCGAATATTCCAATTCCTCCTCCAGCCGTTCCATCCTTTGAACACTGGCTGAAGAGAGGCGAATATTTATCTCTGTACCGTATTGATGGCGGATACCTGCTGCAGAGCGCCCGGTAGCGCCGCTGGCCAAGTATTTCTTTTCCAAAAGCAAGATGTTTTTCCAGCCTTTGCGAGCCAGGAAGTAGGCAATAGCGCAGCCATGGACACCTCCGCCAATGACAACAACATCAGCATTCTTTTTCATCATCGTCGACTCCTAACATACTTTTTAATTTAATAGGCTTTACCGGTGGCCGGAAGGTGGTCATGCCAACATCTTCTATACTCTGGCCTGTCGCTGCAGCTATTTCCTTGATAAGAAGATCCCGGCAGGTCCTACCCTGGCAGGGGCCCATACCGCAGCGGGTCAGGCGTTTTATCTCCTCAATAGAGGTTATACCATAATTGATTTTCTTCCTTATATCACTTAGGGTCTGATCTTCGCAGCGACAGATAATAATTTTTTCATCTTCCATTAGCTAACAGCACCACCCTTCAAGCGTATGTGGCGAACCTCCATCATATAGTCTTTGGGAACTGACAGCCAGATAATGGGCGTTTTATCCAAACCCTTAGCACTCTGCACCCTTACCACTTCCGCTTCACAAACTTCCTTCCCTTCCCGGTTTAACCCCGCTACTCTATCCCCTTTTGCAGGCAGGGGAAGAAATTCGTAAGGGATCTTCACCAGCGCTTCTTCAGCACCGTAAGTAGCATCCACCACAAAGATAGCCAAACCCGGACACTTGCTAATGCATGTTCCACAGCCATCGCATAAATCAAAGTCGATCTTAGGAATATCATTTATATCGGCAAATTCCTTGATCGCGCCCCGGGGGCAAGCAAACTGGCAAGGGTTGCAGGGAATACTTTGAAAACATTCTATAATCGCTACCGCTCCTTTTTTTAGCCTCTCCTCAGATGGAATAACTTTCGCCAGGTCGCTGGCAGCAGGCACACCTGTTTTAGCTAGCAACACTTACACCTCCAATTAACTTGGCCAGGCCCTGCCTGATTTTAGAACCGGCCTCGCCAGAGCGCAGTTCTTCCAGCTCCTTTCTGTAGGTTGCAGCAAGGCTTTCCAGGTCATGATCATAGCCCAGGCTGGCAGCAGCAAATAGACCTGCCAGCTTTCCTTCAATCATGGCTGAGCTGGCTTCTTCTACACCTGCCGCATCTCCAGCTACATAAATGTAGGGAATACTGGTTTGCATTTTCTCATTGCGCACCGGAACATAGCCCCCAAGCTCGGGTACATACTTATGTTTGCAGCCAGCCTGCCAAAGAAGTTCCGTCAGGGGAGACAAGCCCACCGCCAGGCAAATCACATCAAGCTCAAGCGTCTTCTCCGTTCCCGGCAGAGGCTGCCAGTTTTCATCCAACCGACAGATAACTGCACCTTCTACGCTTTCACGACCAAAGGCCTCCTTAATAGAACAAGAAGTGTAAATGGGCACTCCTGCTCTTCTCACTTTGGAGGCATGGACTAAATAGCCGCCTATATGGGGAGCAGCTTCTATAATAGCTACTACTTCTACACCCGCCTGCAGAAGCTGGTAGCTAACAATAAGGCCGATATTTCCAGCCCCTACCATCAAAACGCGTTTTCCTGGTTTTATGCCGTAAACATTCATCAAGGTCTGGACTGCGCCTGCCCCGTAAACCCCGGGAAGATCGTTGCCGGGAAAGGGAAGCATTTTTTCTGCAGCTCCCGTGGCTACAATTATTCTCTGCGGTAAAAGGGTTGTGGCCCTGTTATCTTTTTCCATCAAGATAACACCATCATCGTAATAACCTATAACCGTGGTACCAAGTTCCACTTTAACCTTTCCGGGCCCTTCCTCCAGCGCTTTAATTAGCTCAGAGGGAATATCAATTCCCCTGATGGAAGCAAACTGATCTTTAGAACCAAAAAACATGTGTGTCTGCTTGATAAGCTGCCCACCCAGGACAGGATCCCGGTCAATCAGGGTAACTTCCGCCCCCTGGCGCATCGCTGTTATAGCGGACGAAAGGCCAGCTGGGCCCCCTCCAATGACTGCCAGCTCAGTTTTGCGCAAGGATTTCACCCCTTCCCTCCTGCATCTCCACCACATCACCCTCCTGTAAGGGGGTAACGCAGGTGCGTACATTATAAACGCCGTTTACTTTCATTAAACACGATGAACAGTTACCAATGGCGCAGAAAAAACCACGGGGACGTTTTAACTTGTGGCTGCGGCTCAGCACTTTTACCCCTGCAGCATGCAGGGCAGCAGCAATCGTTTCACCCTCATAACCCTTATATTCTTGGCCGTTAAAGAAAAACGATACAATTTTTCCCCGCTTAAAACTAATGATTGGATGTTCCTCAATTCTCATTGATTAACCCTCCCCCTGCTTATCTTCTTCCAGCTCTGTTACCAAAAAAATAACTATACCTATTGCAATAAACAGCACCTCCTTAGTTAAGGGTAAGATCATTTGCAGCTTCTTCTAGAAACTCATTTAATTTATAATAATTAAGCTTATAATAAAGGGTGCTGCGGGGAATATTGAGTATCCTGGCAGCCTTGCTCTTATTACCTTTAACCATTCTCATAGCCCTGGTAATGGCTTCTATTTCTGCTACAGCAGCATTTTTCTGCAGGTCAAATCTATCGCTCCCCTGTAGAGTGCAGGATGCAGGGTGTTCCAGGATATTCTTTGGTATGTCTTCTAAATCAATCTTATTATCTTTAGAAAAAATGATTAAATGCTCCACCACATTCTTTAGCTCGCGTATGTTCCCTTTCCAGCTATAATTCATCATGGCGTTATATACATCTACACTGATCTTTGGTATTTTTATATTGTTGCTCGAGCAAAATTTTTCTGCAAAGTGGTCGATTAGCAAAGGTATATCATCCTGCCTCCGGCGCAGAGGGGGCAGAATTATTTTAACAACATTGAGGCGGTAAAAGAGATCCTCTCTGAACTTGCCCTGGCTAACCAATGCTCTTAAATTCTTATTAGAAGCAGAAATTATTCTGACATCTACACTTTTTGCTCTATAAGCACCGATGCGTGTAACCTTGTTTTCCTGCAGCACGCGCAATAACTTTGCCTGCATATGTGCCGGCATATCTCCGATTTCATCCAGAAAAAGCGTCCCTTTATCTGCCAGTTCATACTTTCCGACCTTCCCCTTTTTAAGGGCGCCGGTAAAAGCTCCCTCCACATAGCCAAACATTTCACTTTCAAAGAGGTTGTCAGGGATGGCGCTGCAGTTTATGGCCACAAAAGGTCCCTTTCTACGGCTAGCGCTGTGGATGGCACGGGCAAACATTTCTTTGCCCGTGCCGCTCTCTCCCTCTATAAGAACACTTGCACTTGTTTGCGCTACCTGTTTTGCCCTCGCGATCTGCTTCTTTAAAATCTCACTTTTTCCTAATATCTGCTCAAAAGAATAGTTGTCTTTGCTCAGATTGTATATTTCTTCCTGCAGGTGCTCCAGCTTATTTTTCGTCTTCTCTAGCTCTTCGGCAAGTTTTGTTATCTCTGTTACATCTTTATCCGTAGAAAGAGCACCCACCATCTTTCCCTCAAGATAAAGGGGCCTGGCGCTCACTACAGCATAGCAACCCGCCCGTGGGCTGTGAAACACATTTGCCGTCACCCTTTTTTCCTTGAGAATGCTGAGCAGCAGCGCAGTGGGGAAAAAGTCTGCCAGCTTCCTACCAGTTATCTCCTCGGCTTTGATCTTAAAAAGCGCTTCAGAGCCTTTGCTCCAGAAAACAACTACACCTTTTGTATCCACAATACAAACTGCCTCTGGTAATGCATTTAGGAGGGCCTTAATAGCATCCTTTTCCAGCAATTGCGCAAGCATATGCTTGTATCACTCCTCAAGCCGTCCTTAGCGACAACTATCCTTAGTTCCCACTGGGTGTGGGCATAGAAACCTTTTCGGACAAAACTTACACTTCTTTTTTATTAACAGCGGCTTATTGTCTGCTTAAAAAATATGCAATAATTATGCCAACCTGGAGAATAATCCTTGGTTGGCATAATTATTGTCCCAAGCATTTAACTTTTAAGATTACTTTAAATTTACTTACCTTTTTCCGCATCCAGGGCTTTCTTAAGCATAACAACTAAAGCCGCAAGATAGCCACCCAAAAAAATGATCATCCAAATAACAATTTCAGCATCCATCTTTTACCCTCCTTGAGGTTCGCAAAATCAGGCTATTTACCCTTTAAACGTTGGTTCCCTGGAGATAATATCTTCTTTTTTCGTCATTGGCCCTGCTATTAATTTTTTGTTAAAGTAATTGTTGAGAGCATAAACAACAATAAAGAGGATAGCCCATTGAAAAATCATGGTTCCTGTGCTAAAAACTTCAAAAGGATGCCACCAGGTATCGGGGTACCATTGGATGGACTGAATAACATTCCAACCAAAAAGTATAATAAAAAGAAACGGTATTATACGAATAACCATCGACCACCAGCGACCAATGCGTAAATCGCTTGTCTCGTTTATTTGTGCCCGTGCTTTTTCCACCCCGTACTTCATCATGGCAATTGCCGTTAGCAGGCCGCTGACGAGAAGGGCAACCCCCCATGCCCAGTCCTGGTTGTCAAGAAAATTGATACTGAGAGCTGAAGGAATACCAAATATAAAGCAGGCAATGCTACCATAAATGGCCGACTTCTGGCGGCTAATACCAAAATTCATAAGGTGAGCAGTTATTAATTCTATCATGGAAATAAAAGTGGAAATGCCGGCCAGAGCCAGGGCCAGGAAAAATAAAGGTGCTACAACAACTGCCCCGGGCATATCAGCTAACAACTCAACCACATAAATAAAAGTGAGCCCTACATTACCTGCTCCCAGCGCTTCGTGGGCATATTCTATAGAGGGAGAAACAGCAAAAACCGTGCAAAGAACTACTATAGCAGCTAAAATCGCCGCCAGGGTATCTGAAAAACCAATGATTGCACTGTTAAGCCCAATGTCTTCTTTTTCACGGGCATAAGTTGCATAAACCAGCAGTAACCCCCAACCTGCGCCGGTGGACCAGGCAACCTGAGTAAAAGCTTCCAGCCAGACACGCCCGCTCGTTAGCAGGGACCAGTCAGGGACAAAAAGATAGCGCAGGCCCTCGGCAGCACCCGGCAAAGTAGCCGCCCTTATACCAAGTATAATAAGAACAACAAAAAGGGATGGCAGCATTACTTTAAGAACACCTTCCAGCCCACCTTTTATACCCCGATAGACAATGAAAAAAACAATTAAAACAGCTAAAAAGTGAAAACCTATTGTTTCTACAGGGTTGGCCAAAAAGGCATTCCAGAAAGCATAGCCATCGATACCCGGGGTAATGGAACCTGTCAGGGCATAAACAAAGTACCTGAGAGCCCAGCCGCAGACTACAGAATAATAAAAGGTAAGAAAACAACAAACCAAGGCCATCCAGGCACCAACCCAGGTATATTTATTACCCATAAAATCCCGAAAAGCACCAAGACAGGCCAATCTTGAACGGTAACCTAGCAACATTTCGGCCATGAGAAGAGGAATAGCCCACAAAAATAAAGCAACAGTAACGGCAATGAGAAACGCACCCCCGCCCCAGGCGGCGACCACTCTGGGGAACCTCCAGATATTCCCTGTCCCCACAGCCATGGCAATAGCTGCAACTATTAATGCATACCTACTTCCCCATTGTTCCTTTTGACCGTTTGAACTCATCTTTTTTTAGCTCCTCCTTTCAATACTACTTGTTTTAGTTCTAATAACTTAAACGGTTTAAAATTTTCAGTCTCAACACCCCCTTCTTTAAAAAGGACCCCTATAAAATTTAAGGCAATTATCATGCCAATTTTCTTGGATTTAAATATTTTCCACTAAACAATACAAATAAGTTCAAATGGTATATTTATAAAAAAATTTTTTGTAAGTCTGTTTTAAGTAAACTTTCTTAATTATCGAGCTGAACAGTCAGTACGTTGACACTAATAATCGCTTGTGCTGTTAAAACTACTGTCAGTAAGCTGACATGCGTCAGGTTACTGACAATATCAATAATTAAAGGTATTCTTTCATATTGTAATAATTTAGTTTATAATACAGGGTGCTTCTAGGGATATTTAAAATTTTAGCTGCCCTGCTTTTGTTCCCTTTTACCATCTGCATTACCCTGGCAATAGTCTGTTGTTCTGCTTTAGCTACGCAAGCCTTTAGCTCAAATAGTTCTTCCATGCGCTTATTTCTTTTTTGCAGTTGTTCTCTTATATAGTCAGGGATGCTGTTAATGTCAATTTTCCCGGCCTGTGAAAAAATAACCAGATGCTCCACGGTGTTCCTCAGCTCGCGCACATTTCCCTTCCACTCATAATTCATTAGCAATGCAATTATATCAGGAGTTATCCTGGGCGGGGTGAGCTTATTTTTTTGGCAAAATTCCTGCACAAAACATTCTACCAGCAGGGGTATATCCTCTTTTCTTTCTCTTAAGGGAGGCAGCTCAATTTTTACAACGTTTAACCTGTAATAAAGGTCTTCCCGAAACTGCCCTTCTTTAACCATATTTTCCAGATCTTTATTAGAAGCAGAAATAACTCTGACATCAATATCAATAGCTTTTTCAGAGCCTACCCTGTATATTTTTTGTTCCTGAAGCACCCGCAAAAGCTTTGCCTGCATCTGTGCAGGCATATCGCCTATCTCATCAAGAAAAAGCGTTCCCCTGTCAGCCATCTCAAATTTACCCATTTTCCCTTTGCGCAATGCCCCGGTAAAAGCTCCGGCCACGTAGCCAAACATTTCACTTTCAAAAAGGTGTTCTGGGATAGCGCTGCAGTTAATGGCTACAAATGGTCCTTTCCTGCCGCTAGCC
>JAAZDU010000157.1 GCA_012512665.1 Bacillota bacterium
CAGCGCCATTGCTGTAAATAAGCCCATGCGCATGAGCTTTGACTTATGTTCTTCACTTTTACCGTCCATTTCTTCCACCGTATGTACTACATGGGGATTTTCTGTTTCAGGTATTGTTTTGTCAATAACACCGATCAACAGTATGCCAAAGAAAAATCCTCCTGTTGCTGCCCATGCTCCGGTCGCGGGCCCAAGAGAAACCGCAAGGGATTCTTTGGCTTTCACAAGTATATCAACAAAAGAAACGTAAAGCATAACACCGGCTGAAAAGCCCAATGCTATAGAAAGGAGCTTGGGACTTGTCCTTTTTGTCAGTAAGGCAAGTGTGCTGCCAATCCCGGTAGATAGGCCGGCAATTAATGTTAAGGAAAAAGCAAATATTACATTGGATAATTCTACATTCATATCATACGTCCTTTGCTAAAACATTGCAGTGCATTAATTCTCTTTCTCAAACTTGTCTTTCCCGGCGCCGCATACGGGACACACCCAGTCATCAGGCAAATCTTTAAAGGATGTGCCGGCAGGAATTTGGTTTTCCGGATCTCCCACTTCAGGATCATACACATATCCGCAAACAGAGCATACGTACCTGTCCATTTTACTTTCCTTTATTTTAAGATTTGGCTCAATGGAGACACTATGCTGAGGAGTGCTCCCTCTTTTAATCTGCTGATAGTAAGCATAGGTCATGGGAAGGCCCTCTTTTATCACCTCTGCCTCGGTTAATTTACAAAGAAAGAGATCATGGGTCCAGGCGTCAATTTCATTAACAACCGCTGCCTCAAAATAAGCCAGGGTTGACTCTGCAATATAGGGTAAGCCGCCATCGGTAAGTTTATAATTTACTCCTTCAAACTTATCAATCTCTCTGCCGGAGTTAAAACCAAACCTTCTGATAAGTGAAAGGGGGAAATCCTGACCAAGCACGGAGATTGCCAGACGCCTGCTGCTTTTAATAAATTCATTGGTTAAATTTTTTTTATTAATACTTACTAGTATGGATGCCGGTTCGTTGGAAATTTGCATCACTGAGTTAGCTACCTGACCGTTAAAAGCATTTTCCTTCTTTGAGGTAATGATGTAAAGCCCATAACTTATATTATATAGTGCCTCTGGATTCAACAATAAAATACCTCCTTAAAAATATTTAAATAATTAAACCCTGTATTGAGCGACCGGAGTAAAATATATTAATGTCAATAAACTATATCATCCAACAACAAATGTCAAGAAAATTTTCACCTCTTTTTAAATTTTAAAAGCAGGATTCCCAAAAGCTGCACACCAAAAAAGGCCGTCATCCAATCAGGTTAAAATTATTTGACAAAATATAATAAAAAAAGGATACTTAATTCATGTTCACCTATCCTTTTACTTTCCCCAAAATCGGCGGGCGCCTGGTCAGGCGGCTGAACCGCTTTGTTGTTGAGGCAGATGTTGGCGGCCGGAAGGAAAAAGCATACCTGGCCAATCCCGGCCGTTTATGGGAGCTGCTTCTGCCAGCTCCTACAACGAGCTGCAAACAGCGACACCGGCATGGTTCTTATAGTCCATAGAGGAATTTAAACGTAGCATAAAATACTTCAAGCAAGGCTCTTTCTCTAGTTCTTATAGTTTAAACCAAGAAAAGCTCTGCAGTACATCGGCATAGCCGGCAAAGCGTTCTTATAGTCCATAGAGGAATTTAAACGGGTTGCAAGAGACTCTGTGACAGGTAAGAGTTACGAAGTGCCTGCAGATATGACTTATGAGCAATGGTATGATTTATATATTGTTAAGGAAACTGAGAAAGAAATTAATGAAAAAATTATCGGGTTAAAAACTAGCAATGGGATTGGAATTGAGAGTGTGTCAAAACACGCAATCGAGCAGAAAATCATGAGAAAGGTATTCATAGAAGATGTCATAGATGCATTGAATAATCCGCTAAAAATTGGTAAAGTAAAAATAGATGATCAAGGGAGGAAAAGCCAAAGGTTTGTCGGTTCAAAAGTTACAGTTAATGTGAATCCGGATTCGGGGGTCATAGCAACATTATGGAGAACGGGAACAAGCACAAGAAGAAAATTTGGAGTGAACAAGAGTGCTAATTAATTTAATTAACTTTAATGAGGCACAATTAAAAGTGCTAAAAAAACTTGGTTTTAATTACAATTCAAAACAAGCGTTGTCTGATGATAAATGCGTTGATTTAGAAGAAAAAGTTGGCGAGTACTATGTACTTCATTGTTTAAATGAAAATTACGAGCCGAACGAAGAGGGAAAGATTTGTGAAAGTATTTTAGATTTATTGGCTAATTTTTGAGGCCACCTATCAAGAGTAATGATGGGTGGTATTTTTATACCTGCAAATAAGCATCTGAAAAATCGGATGCTTTTTATATTGCCGCCTTTTCGGTACTGTAGGCGAAAAAGAACAGGACATCACCGGACACGACCGGGTTAAAAAGTGAAGATGAAAGGAAGGTAATAGAGATGAAAAAGGAACAACTTTTAGAGCTTGGTTTGACCGAGGAACAGGCAGAGCAAGTGCTCAATCTGCACAAGGATACACTAGCAGGGTTCATACCTAAAGCTAGGTTCGACGAGGTAAACGACACCAAAAAAGACCTGGAAAAGCAAATCAAAGACCGGGATGAGCAACTAGAAGATCTCAAGAAGCAAGTCAAGGGTAACGAAGAGCTTGAGAAGAAAATTCAAGAGCTCCAAGAAGCCAACAAGGCCACCAAGGAACAGTATGAGGCCAAGATTAAGGAAATGACAGTCAATGCAGCAATTCAATCCAAGTTGACTGACGCAAAGTACCCTGACTTACTTCTGGCCAAGTTTGACAGTTCCAAGCTGTCCACTGCCAAGGACGGCACGGTGCTGGGCATTGATGCAAAAGGATATATAGCCGCACATCAGCGTGCCAGGCGCTGGCATGACATGATGGGGTAGCGGCCATGAATTCAGCTATCAAAGCTGATGATATATACCTGATATTCTTGCTGTTTGGCGCAAAAAGCTGGACCTTGATATGGATGGGTATAATAGCTTGACTGATACTTCACCTGTTGATTCGGCCATTTTTCCCGGTGTTGGTGCTATTTTATGTTTTTGTTGGTGCATAAAAGCTGTTTTCGGACTACAATCAGGCGGATTATAATTTGCAAATTGGTTAAGACTGCCAGCACTATTAAAGTGAGTGTCAACTGGTTGAGGAGCCCCCCTACCATGATGATAGCAATTCTTCCGTCCCGGTTGATAGGCAGGTAGCTAAACCGCCCCTCCAGTTCCGAGGGGATATATTCTTTACCTGTTAGGTTGGTATATTTTTCCTTGGACAGCATAGAAAAGGGTGATGCGGTTAGGGCAAAAAACCCTGCCAGCAGAATTAAAAGGGGAGAGCTCGTTTCAGCTAAGAGGCTCCCTGCTACAATGCCTCCAATTAAGGCGGCATCGGCATAGCGGTCCAAAATCGAATCAAAATATGCTCCAAAAGGGCTTTCCTGAAATTTTACCCGCGCAATTTCACCGTCTACACCGTCTAAAACAGAGGCTAGTTGGGCTATTAAACTTGCAGCTACGGGCTGTCCCAGAGCAAAAAGAAAAGCGCTGCCAAGGCACATAAAAAAACTTGCCACTGAAATTGCGTTGGGGCTAATGGGAAAATTAGAAAGATGGGAAGTTATAGCCAAAGATAGATGGCGGTTAAAATAGCGAGATACCATGCCATCTTTTTCCGGCACCAGTCTTTTTAAAAGCCTGCGCTTAGCCTGTTCCAGGTCGGTGCGGTTGTCTATATCTTGCCAGAAAAGATTTTTAAATTGAAAAGCCTTTAAATTATTGTTTGAAATGATAGGTTGTAGGGCGCTGCTTATGCTTCCGTTGCTATTTTCAATATTTTCTGTTAATATGTCAAATATATGGTAATGAAAATTAAAAAGGCCGGTATCGACACCGTTAAACTGCTTTAGCTCTTTCCCCAGGCCTGTAATATTTTCGCCTGTAATTAACGCTTTGGTGGCTTCGTCGAGATCTAATTCTTTGGGAAAACTCGTTTCTACGGCAAGAAAATGGAGCTTTTGGGATTTCTCAGGAAGCGAGCTTTTGCCTACTCTTTCCTCAACATGTTTTAAAAAGTTGTGCAATAAGGCTGGTTCAAAAATATGGTCTCCCATCAACAGGAAAAACCTTTCTTCAGGCTCGATAAACGGCCTGGCGGCTAAGAGGGAGTAGGCATTACCCATAGGCCATTGTTGATTGAAAGCATACCGTATTTTTACCCCCAGCCTTTTCCCATCACCTAAATAATCTTTAATTTTTTCTCCCCTATAACCTGTAACAACTATAAAATCATTGATCCCTGCTCTTTTAGAAGCCCGGATAATCCTTTCAATAATAGGTATCCCTAAAAGGGGGAGGATAGGTTTGGGCAGGGAGGATGAGCCCAGGGTATTGCACATCCTGCTGCCCTCACCCGCTGCTATAATAACAGCTTTCATTATTATTGCCCCTTTTTCCCTGCTATAAATTCTTCCACGCAAAGTAAAGCCGTATTATCATTGTATTGCTCGGGCGGCGACTTCATAGTAAAGGAAGAGATGGAAGTAAGTGCTCCACCTATGCCTCTATCTTTGGCTAGCTTAAGGCAGCGAATAGCGTCAATAATTGAACCAGCGCTATTGGGTGAGTCTTCCACAGAAAGCTTCAGCTCAAATGTAATGGGTACCTCGCCAAAACCAAGACCCTCCATGTAAATGTAGCAAATTTTATTGTCTTTTAACCAGGGTACATAGTCGCTGGGGCCGATGTGTATTTTATCAGCTGGAAGAGGTGTTTCTAGCTGAGACTGAACGGAATTAGTCTTAGATTTTTTCTTGGAATCCAACCGTTCTTTGTTCAGCATATTTAAAAAGTCTGTATTTCCACCAAAGTTAAGCTGGTATGTTTTGATAAGTTTTATTCCCCGTTTTTCAAACAAGTCTGTTAAAACGCGGTGAACAATGGTGGCTCCTAATTGGCTTTTAATATCATCGCCGACGGCTGGAATATTTTTTTCTTTAAACTTTTTTGCCCACTGCGGGTCAGAGACAATAAATGTAGGCATAGCATTGATAAAGCCAACATTGGCTTCTAAGCAAGCCTCTGCATAATAACGGGCAGCTTGCTCACTTCCGACAGGGACATAATTGATCAGCATATCAGCGCCGCTTTCTTTCAGTACCTCCACTACATTGCAGGGTTTTTCTTCAGCTATGGAAAAACTGTAATCATCGTCATGTTCTTTTACATGTTCGGAAACGCCGTCCAGCACAGGTCCCATTTGTACTACTACCGGAAAATCAGGCATATTTTTGTAAAATATAGTAGTGCAGTTAGGTTTACAGGTAAGAGCTTCTTTTAATTTTTTACCTACTTTGCGGCGGTCAATATCAAAAGCAGCTACAATTTCAATATCTTCAGCCCTATACCCGCCAATTTCTTTGTGCAGTAAACCATAGGCATCCGGGTGTTCCCTGTAAAACCCTATACCTTGGACAAGGGAACTAGCACAATTACCTACCCCTGCCAGTGCAACTTTAATGCTCATCTCATTATCTCCTCCTTTTTAGGTTTTGAATTATTATAAGAGCATTTAGGACAACAAAAAAACCCTGTTAGGGGGTTATTCTTAAGGCTTAGAGCATTGCCGCAATGATGACATTATTTGGTTAATAATTTCATTTAAGGTTGCAAAGACATTAGGCTAGGTTTCCTTTTTTTATAGCAGCTAATTTTATGGAAACCAGCTTGCTTAGCTACAGCGATGCCTTTTTCCTGATATGTAGCTAGCTCCTCGAGATGGTGGGCGTCAGAACCTATGGTGATATATTTACCCCCACAACTTTTAAAAAGCTTAACTATTTCAGCGCATGGAAAAGTATCATTTAGACCGTGTTTAAAACTCGATGTATTAATTTCTAAAGCCAAGTTTTTATTAGCAGCTTTAGCCAAAATATTTTTGATCGTATTCGTATTTAAATGTAGCTCCATTTGGTATGTTTCGCCTGTAGAGCGGCGAAAAACATCGAAGTGGCCTATGATGTCACAGAGACCGCTTTTAATTAACTTTTCCATTATTTTTAAGTAGTCTTCTACAAAATCTTTAATATTTTCTTTCTCGATCTTACTCTTAATAACTGATCTTCCCTCAACATAATGGACAGCGCCTATGATGAGATCTAGCTTGTCCCATTTTGCTATCTTGTTTTTTATTTTATCCTCCAGATAAGGGTGGTAATCTATCTCAAGTCCAGCCTTAATCTCAACTTTGCTCTCGAAAAGTTGCCTACAACGCTCAATTTCTTTTATATATGAAACGTAATCAAAATCCTGAAAATTTTTGTCTCCCTCATAAAAGGTTAAATGTTCAGTTATGGAAATTTCTTTTAGGCCAATTTGGCTCGCATAATGACAATAGTCTGCCACTGTAGCTGTGCTGTCATTAGAAAACTGTGCGTGCAGGTGATAGTCTGGAATAAACATTAGCTACCAACTTTATGTTATGTAATATTGTTAGCACTACTTGTTAATGAGTGCTAACAACACTTCCATTATACCAAGTTACGCAATAAAAAGCAAAACAAGCAATGGTGAATATTTTGGGAGTAAAATTTATTTAAGTGCAAAAACGTATAGCATACAGCATTATTTCTCCCTATTTCATATTTTTAAGTCCTAGATCAGCTAGTTTTTCCTACTTTTACATAAAATTAAAAAAAATTATTGACATATGTCCAATAATAGCATATTATTAAATTGAACATTAGGCCATAATATAATTTAGAAAGGATTAAGTTTTATAAAATAAGGAAAGGAGTGAAATTGATGCCAGGTGGAGATGGAATCGGCCCGAGAGGAATGGGCCCAATGACGGGAAGAGGAGCAGGTTATTGTGCGGGCTATCCCTACCCAGGATTTGCCAACTCCTGGCCGCGCAGGTTTTGGAGAAGGGGATGGTATGGCAGGCCAGGATTTTATGGCCCTGCAGCTTTTCCTGCAGCAGTTGACGAAAAGGCAATGCTTAAGCAGCAGGCACAGTTTTTAAAAGATCAGTTGCAGTGGGTTGAAGAGAGGCTTAAGGAGATAAGCGAAAGCAAGAAAGATGAGTAGTGTTGCTATAATTTTGGTCGGGTAAACAACAAACAGGGGGGCAATTTAAGCGCTAATTGACTTGCCCCCCCACTCACTAGTTTAGGCCAAAAGGAACTAATAGTTGTCTGGCTTGCTTGCCTTCCCTGCATAAATAACAGGCAAAAACTTAATAATAAAGATAAAGGCAATATAAAATATAATTAGGGGAGGCATCTTTATGAGCTTAATTGAATGGAACCCTTTTCGGGAAAGAGGACGGGAGCTGATTGATTATTTCGAAGGCTTTCCTTCAAGGTTTTTTGCAGAAGCAAATATGCCCAGGGTAGACATTTATCAAACTGAAAAAGACGTTATTGTAAAAGCGGAGATACCAGGGGTTACCAAAGAGAATCTTAACGTCATTGTGGACGAAAATTCTATAAAGCTGTCCGGCCAAAGTAAGAGGGACGAGGTATTTTCGGATGAAAATGTTTATAGAAAAGAGAGGTACTACGGCAGCTTTTCTAGAACAGTTCCCCTTCCTGTAGAAGTTAGGACGGAAGAAGCAAAAGCTGAATACCGCGACGGAATTTTATCTATCACAGTACCAAAGCTTGAACCCTCCAAAGCTAAGGGAAGAAGATTAGACATACAGTAATACATCATTTAATTAAAGAGAAGATTTAATCTCTACATTTTCCCAGGAGATTTTTTCACCCTCTTCTGTGTAAAAAGCGAAGTGGAGAACGCGCCTGGGAAAATATTTTTTTGTAAGGTAAAATATTTGATAGCTGTTTTCCCTGGCTTCTCCTACGAGTTTAACGGTAAGAAAGCGGAAATAGCCCCTTTTAATGATAAAGTCCAAAGAAACTACAACTAAGTAATCGTTCATCTCCTCAGCTGAGGGGTTAATCTGGGGCAGCCCGTAAGATATAAGCTTTGCCGCCAAACTATCCCGATCCTGGTAGATAAAAAAGAAAGGTTTGCTGTCAAAAGGGTTTTGCCACTCTCCTTCCCTGGGGTTGATAATTGAAAGAGGGATATACTCCACGCTGGGATGACTTAGAAAATTATCCATAACTAGCTTCTACCTACTTTTTCTTTTTTTTGTATTGTATTTAAGTCCGGTAAAAAGGTGCGCAAGGTAGAGGAAAAACATTAGTAATAATTACCAAAAAAGAATATAATTAAACAAGTTCTTTGGCCAGGGCCTGTTTTAAGGTGTCGGAGCGCAGCCCGGCGCGCAGGGAGGCCAAAGACAATATATCTTCGGGCGCGATGTTACCGAGGTTAACTTCTGGCCCGAACATATTGAGGAAGGTCACCTGCTGTTTTTTCAGCGGTGTCTCCCAGATAATTTTTTCCTGCGCCGGCATATTTGCCAGTAGTTTCGTAAATTTTTCCTGCGCAATATTCCCCTCATCGTTAAAGATCATAATTCCTGTCCCGGACTCCCTGGCTTCTACTGTTACCTTGCTTGCCCCCGCCTCCAGGTCCTTAAACATTTGGGACGCTATCGATTCTGGGCAGAAAACCGCGTTTTTGTCCTTTTTACCGACCTCAGTAAAAACGGTAAGCCCCGCTTTAAGGGCGCTCTTTATAGCATTTTCCCTCTGAGCCACGCCAAGATCAATGGTGCCGTCCGATACCTCTATGGCTTTAAAACCCTGCGCTAAGACCCATTCCAGGTAAGATCGCAGTTTACCCTGGGCAATTGCTATCTCTGTCAGCGTTCCGCCGGGGAAGGTTACAATATTGAAGCTGTTGACCAGTTTAATTTTCTGCTGCAGTATTGCCGGCTCATAAAGCAGGGAAGAGCCAAAGCCTATTTTCCAAAAATCTATGTATCTGTGGCAGAGCTCCAGCAGGTCCCGGGTTTTTCTTAAACCCATCCCTTTATCAAAAACCATGGTTAATCCCCTGTTTCGGGGCTTTAGCAATACCTGGATAAGGCGCTTGTTTATAAATTGTGTGCCCCCGTTGTTTTGAATTGTTCCCTTCAGCAAGCCCATCTCTCCTCTCGCCTCAGCAGCTTTAAGGCGGCGTTATTTTATTTATAGTTTTTATAGTTTATGTGTAGGAGGCTTTCTTTGTTCATTTTACAGCTGTTTAATAACGCCGTTTCTATAAACAGGAAGGATTTCGTAAACACTTTCACGGCTGCAAAAATTAATATCGTCAGACATACCCAGGGAGGCCAGCCTTTTCCCGTTAGCTGAAGCGCTAAATAAGTTTTTGATCTGGCCGTTGTAAATATTTTTGGCCAGGCAGTAAAAATACCTGGCTTTGCTAGCTTTTTTAGAAAGGAGAAGGTTTTTTTTCAATATCAGCAGCTTGGAGACTAGAGCGCCCGCCGTATAAAAGTCTTCCAGAGACCATTTGCCCCGCGTTCCGGCACAGCAGATAAGCACTGACCTGTTTGTGCTGGTCGCCAGCCATTTGGCGACAGCTTCGACATTGAGCAGTGCACAGATAATGACTTCTTTTGCTTCTTTAACCCTGGCCAAAGTTTTTGTCCCGTTGGTTGTAAAAAGGATAACTTTTTGTTTATGTATGCCCTTTGTGTATTCCAGGGGCGAATTTCCTTTGTCAAAACCTGTTAAATTTTTCCCGCACAGTTCCCCGCCAAATATATAGTCCTCTTTTTTAAGATGTAATGCCAAGGCTTTTGAGATAGATTCTGCGGTCACAATCTCAGAGCAGCCGTGATGCAATGCTGTAATGATGGTGCTGGTAGCCCGCAGGGTGTCGATTACTACGCATGTTTTCTCCTTTAGCTCAGCAGGATTGATCTCCTGGTAGGTATAGGCAAGCTCGATTTTCAAGGCTCAACTCTCCTAAATCTTTTGTATCTTGTTTGCTACTTAACATTATTCCTTAAGAGGATTATTTGTTACCGCCGCTGCTTCCCTGCATGATAGTTTTTTCCTTGATAAAGATATAACCCAGCATGCCTGCTGCCAGGGCAACTCCCGCCCCGCTTAAGAACATGAGGGTGGTATTTATCCCCTGTAGAAGGGAGAAGGCTGGCGGGCCCAGGGCTACCCCGGTAAAACGAACGCTTCCATAAAGTGAGGTAACGCCTCCTCTTTGTTTTATTTCGGTGGAGCTGGTGACCATGGTATTAATGGCCGGCAATACTAACCCTGTGCCGAAGCCCAGCAGCGCCAGCACGGCGGGGCAGACGATGGCTTTTTGGTAGCAGAAGGGAAGAATCCCCATGGCGATGCCGACCACGATCAGGCCTGCCAGGTAGAAAGTTTTATAATATTTTCCCTTTTTTCTCAAGTAAAGTCCGCTTAAATAGGCGGTGACCGACATGGAGAGAAGGGGTATGGACAGCACCGCCCCTTTGACGACCCCTTCCAGCTTAAAACTCTGCTCCAAAGTATCCGAAATAAAGGAAAGGACGCCAAAGAGGATAAAAAGAATTACCATCCCCCCCAGGAAATTAAAA
>JAAZDU010000158.1 GCA_012512665.1 Bacillota bacterium
CTCCGGTTTCTCCTCTCCCAACCCCTTTTAGCTAGACGGCTAAAAGGGGATTTTATATATACGGTATATATAGTTATTTTTAATAGTTATTTTTATTTCTATTAGTTATATTTTGTTTGTGAGGAATAATTTATAAAATTTTCGACATAATAAAATATATAAGCAAAAAAAACGGGCTTAAGCCCGCTTTTAGAAATAAATTTACAGAAGCTCAGTAGTACCCTGAGGCTGCTTAGGAGATGGTTGCTGAGCTAACTGGGAAGCCTGGAAAGCCCCCTGAAGCATTTGGTTTTGTGCTTGCTGAATCATTTTACGCACCATGTATCCGCCAATATAGCCGTTTTGACGGGATGAAAGTTCACCTTTATCGATCGCATTATAATTATTTATGCCAATCTCATTAGCAATTTCATACTTATATTTTTCAAGTACTTGCTCGGCACCCGGAACCAATACTCTGTTACGCCCAATACTTTTGCTTTGATTATTGGCAGGCATTGTTATCAACCTCCTTTTCTAATGACATATTATTTCCTAATAAAATGCTGTAGTTTTTTACATTTTATATTAATCATTTACAGATGCTTTTAAAAAGCGGGCAGAAGCCCGCTTTAGGTAGTTTTTAACTATAGATATTGTGTAGTTCCCTGGGGCTGTTTTGGTGCTTGCTGTTCAGCAAGTTGGGAAGGCTGAAGAGTTCCCTGGGCCATTTGGCTTTCTGCCTGCTGAATCATTTTACGCACCATGTATCCGCCAACATAGCCATTTTGGCGAGAGGTTAATTCTCCCTTATCCAATGTAGCGTAGTTGCTTAAACCCAGTTCATTTGCAATTTCATACTTATAGTTTTCCAAAGCTTGCTGCGCTTCCGGAACAAGCACTCTGTTACGACCACTACTCCTCAGGTTATTAGCTGGCATATATCTTTCACCTCCCTTTGCATTGTATCGTTATTATGTCTTTTTGAGACGCGAATATACTAGCATTGTTTTCCTAAAGATTTATATTATTATCTAAAAGCAAAAAAAAATTCCTCTAAAAAACAAAATTCTCAAGGAATTTTCTTCCTATAAAACAGATTAAAAACTCGACAGTTTAATTTGTGAGCAACACTATCTTGTTTTTAACCGCAGGATATGATAGAATATGAAAAGTTTTTCGGGTTATAAGGGGGTATTGTAAATGGCCGGTAAATGTTATATATGCGGTAAAGGAAAAAGTACTGGGCATAAAATCAGTCACTCCAACATTAAAACTAAAAGACGCTGGAGCCCAAATATTCAAAAAGTAAAAGCAATGATAAAAGGTTCGCCTAAAAGAATTGCCGTCTGCACAAAATGCATAAAATCTGGTAAGGTTGAAAGAGCTGTCTAATAAAAGCGCGCTTTATAGCGCTTTTATTGTTTTTGCACAATATCCATGATTTTTCTTAAAATACCAGCAAGCAGCCTGGGTACTTTAATAGTGTAAAACTTCAAACTTATCACCTTTCTATCATAGTTTTAAAACCTTTCAAAACAAAAAACCTGCCATCCCACCCAGAGAAGAATAACACCTAGAAAAATAGACCAAAAAATAAATGGTACCGTTTTGGCTATAATTGCTATCCCTAGAGCACCAATTACTATACCACTTCCTCGGCGCAGCAAACAATGGAAACGACGAGACACCAAGTTAAAGCACCTCCGGGTGTGCATTAGTTGTATTTTATTATATTCAACTTAAATCTTAAATGTTAATCCTTGTTTTGTAGATATAAACAGAAAAACGCCTCCAGCGAGGCGTTTTCCAAGTAAGTTTCCCTAATTAACCGTATATCCATTTATCCACATCTTTGCTATAATTAATAACTTCATCCTTATCAAAAAAAAGATTTATCTCTTTTTCAGCGCTTTTATAAGAATCGGAACCATGAATAATATTATTGCCCATATAAATAGCATAGTCACCCCTTATGGTTCCGGGCTCTGCCTTAAGGGGGTCTGTGGCACCCATTAATTTTCTCACTATTTCGAATGCGTTTTGTCCTTCACACACCATGGCCACCACCGGCCCCGAAGTAATAAAGCTTACCAATTCTTGGAAAAAGGGTTTCTCTTTATGTTCTTCATAATGCCTTTCAGCAAGTTCCCTGGAAATAGAAAGCATTTTTAAGGCGCAGATTTTAAGGCCCTTTTTTTCTAGCCTGCTTATCAATTCCCCCACAAGGTTTCTTTGTACAGCGTCCGGTTTAAGCATAACAAAAGTTCTTTCCATTAATTAATAACATCCTTTCTACCCACTCTGTTTGTAATTAATAGATTATTTTTAGTACGATATGAAAAGGGGCTTGGCATCCTCAATTACATATGTCTCCTGGTCTCTAATCAAACGATAATTTTTGGGTATAGAAAAGAGTCCTTTATGAGTCTGACCGTCATAAAATTTTAATCCTTTTACATCGGCATCTTCAAGGCGATTATCAATTGCGTTTGCATCAATGTTACTTACGTTAACGGTTTGAGAAGCAAAAATATAACTCCAGTTATTAACAAAAGAAGGTATAAAAGCATAGGAAGAACAGACATGGGCAAAAGTGCGACGCAGCGTCTGATAGATAGCAGAATGACATTTAAGCTGGTTGGGAGCAAACATCCCGGCCTGTAGGCCAAGAATCCCATCCGGTTTAAGCTTCTTTGATACTAGCTTATAAAATTGATCGGTAAAAAGTAAGTAAGAGGGCCCATCATTAAAAGGCTCCGTTACATCAATAAAAATAATATCAAACTGTTCTTCGGTTTTTTCTATATACTTTCTAGCATCCAGAAAATGCATCTCTACTTTTGGATGGTCATAAGAGCCCTGATGCCAAGAAGAAAGATACTCTTTGCATATTTGCACTACTTCTGGATCGATATCAATAGCCACTAACTTTTCAACAGATGAATATTTTAATATTTCTCGCAAACTGGCACCCTCGCCACTCCCCAGAACTAAAACTTTTTTTGGCTCTTGGTGGCAAACCATGGCAGGGTGAATTAAAGCTTCATGATATATATATTCATCGAACTCCGCCGACTGTAAGCTGTCATCCAGAACCAAGCAGCGGCCAAAATAAGGTGTATCAAAAATATCTACTCTTTGCAGAGCGCTCCTACCTGAAAAAATGTGCTTCTCAATCCTATAC
>JAAZDU010000159.1 GCA_012512665.1 Bacillota bacterium
GCTATGGTGTTGCCTGGTATAAGCGGGGGAACCGCCTTTCTTATTCTAGGTATATATGACAAAATAATAAAAGATTTTTCCAGGCTCAACCTTTATCCTTACCTGCCATTTTTAGGGGGGAGTCTTATAGGAGTATTTTTGGGTAGTCTATTTTTTATTTCACTCTTTGATCTTGCTAGAGATATCACTGTTAGCTTTCTTCTGGGAACTCTTTTAGCTTCGCTAAAAATTATTTTTAAGGATACCCCTCGGCCCAGTATGTTACGCATACTAATACTATTTATTGGAGCCGTCCTGGGGTACTTTTTTTCTGGAGAACCTTTGGTATTAACTAAAACAAGTTTTGATATTAACAACGGCTTGCTATTTATTGGAGGGATATTATCGAGCGCTACTATGCTGCTCCCAGGGATTTCAGGCAGCTCGGTTCTCATGGTAATGGGAATATATGATGATATCCTTTATTTTGTAAAAAAGTTAGCCCTTTCCAAGTTGTTAGTATTTGGTGTTGGCAGCCTGATAGGTTTTTTTCTTTTTGCTAAATTCCTGGAAAAGGTTTATGGTAATTGTAAAGAACCTATGGCCTTTTTTTTTGCAGGCTTAATCATTGGTTCGGCTAAAATACTATTACCTTCTTCCTGGCATCCCGCTACCACCATATCTCTATTGTCGGGCATCGCCCTAGTTTGGTGGTGGAACGAAAGGTAAAACAGCCTCCGACCAGGGCTGCAGGTGGCACCTCTCATTCATAAAGTAAACAACAAACCCTCTTTTTTCCTCATGTGTCATCATATTCAGGGCACAGGTACCCTGCTCTATATTCCAAAACTTAGAACTGTCCAGGCCAAGAGCTGTTAAAAGTATCAGCCGCACCACTACACGGTGGCTGACCAGGCACACAGTTTTATCACGGGAATCGCACAAAACCTTTTGTATAAAATCCCATGACCTCTTGCGTACAGCTTCCAAGCTTTCACCCTCAGGAAATTTCACATATTGAGGACTGCTAACCCACAATTTATATTCCTCGGGGTAACGGCTGAGTACTTCCTCAACACTTAAACCCTGCCAGGCCCCAAAATGGAGGTCAATTAAACCAGTATCAGAAACAACGTTTTTACAATTTTTTTGCCAATCTGCAATAGACTCTGCTGTCTGCCTGGCCCTTAGCAAAGGGCTGGAATATATAGCATCAAAAGGAATAGAACTCAAAGCTTTTCCAGTTAAGTATGCCTGCCGTTTCCCTTTTTCACTTAGAGGAATATCTGCCTGTCCTCTAAATACATTTTCCTGGTTCCATTTAGTTTCTCCGTGACGGACCAGAATAAACCTGGTAGACATCAGTATTGTCCCTCCTACTGATTACAGGCTAACCTTCTTTGCTAAAAATGGCTAACTTTAATAGAATCGCTCTCTTTGTCGTAAGAAATTTTAACTCTTGTCATGTTTTCAATAAAGCGGTATACTTTTTTGCCCACATGCACCTCAAAATTTTCAAATACCTTTTGCATTTGTATTATGCTTTTACTTGGCACCTTAACCAGGCCCTGCTTGGATATTACCTGAGGCGAACCCGCTTCACCCAGGATAACATTTCCCCGGCTTATTATTTCCCCTCCTCTTAGTATACCACTAATCTCTACATCGCCTCCGGCCTTAAAAAATGAATTATAAGAACCCGGACCTTTAATATAAATATTGCCACCGGCCATCACCCTGGAGTTCTGTACGTAAGAAGCAGTTATATCACCAGAAAGGCC
>JAAZDU010000160.1 GCA_012512665.1 Bacillota bacterium
ATCTAGGCAGGTTTACGACTTTGCTGAAGGTAATGCAAAAATGAGAGAGCTGTTAGGAGGAAAGGGCGCCAACTTGGCCGAAATGACTAGTATTGGGCTCCCGGTTCCGCCCGGTTTTACTATCACAACGGAAGCGTGCAATATTTACCAGTCAGAAAAGTGCTTAAGCCCTGGCTTAATAAAAGAAGTAGAGGAACATTTGCAGCGACTGCAACAAAAAACATCTAAAGTATTTGGTTCCGGAGATAATCCCCTGCTGGTTTCAGTACGTTCCGGTGCAGCCATCTCCATGCCCGGCATGATGGATACTATATTGAACCTGGGTCTCAATGATAAGACGGTGGAGGCCCTCGCCCGGCAGAGCAACAACCGCCGCTTTGCTCTGGACTGCTACCGCCGCTTTATTCAGATGTTTGCTGAAGTAGTTTTGAAGGTTGACCATTACCTCTTTGAAAGGTTGCTGGAACAGGTAAAAACGGAATATCAAGCTGCAAGCGATATGGAGCTTGAACCCCAGGCGCTGGAGAAGGTTATTGACAGCTATTTTGTTATTATCAAAGATCAGGGAAAAACTTTTCCTCAGGACCCCTGGAAACAGTTGCTCATGTCTATTGAGGCCGTTTTTTCTTCCTGGAACAACCAGAGGGCTATCGTATACCGCCGCCTTAATAAGATACCCGACAGCCTGGGCACCGCTGTCAACATCCAATCTATGGTATTTGGAAATTTTGGCAATGACAGCGGAACAGGGGTTGCTTTTACACGAAACCCCTCTACGGGAGAAAAAGAACTCTATGGGGAGTTTTTATTAAACGCTCAAGGAGAAGATGTTGTGGCGGGTATCAGGACACCCTTACCCATATCCCAGCTAAATAGGACAATGCCCCAGGTGTACGAAGAGTTTGCATCGATCGCTAGCCTGTTGGAAAAGCATTACAGGGATATGCAGGATATAGAGTTTACTATAGAAAGGGGTAAGTTATACCTGCTCCAAACCCGGGCAGGAAAGAGAAGTGCAGCGGCAGCAGTTAAAATTGCGGTTGATATGGTTAAGGAAGACATTATTACTGAAGAGGAAGCCCTTTTAAAAGTTGAACCGAAACAGCTAGATCAGCTGCTGCACCCCCGTATTGACCCTGAAGCCGAGTTAGAAGCCCTGGCTACCGGCCTTCCTGCTTCTCCCGGTGCTGCTACCGGCAAGGTAGTTTTTGACGCCGATGAGGCGGAAAAGATGGGGTCTGCTGGGGAAAAGGTGATTCTGGTGAGGCCTGAAACCACCCCTGATGATATCCACGGCATAGTCGCCTCGCAGGGGGTTTTAACCAGCAGAGGCGGGATGACCAGTCACGCTGCTGTCGTGGCCAGGGGTATGGGCAAACCCTGTATATGTGGGGCCGAGAGTATTAAAATTGATATCGATAAAAAAACTTTTTCGGTAGAAGGGGTGCTTGTGGCGCAGGGAGATATTATCTCGCTTGATGGCTCTACAGGCAAAATTTTTAAGGGGGAGGCGCCGCTCATCTCGCCACAGCTCAGCGGGGAACTGAACGAACTTTTAGCCTGGGCTGACAAGAAAAGGGTACTTTCTGTACGGGCAAATGCCGACAACCCGCAGGATGCTGCCAAGGCTCGCTCTTTTGGAGCGGAAGGGATCGGCCTCTGCCGGACGGAGCATATGTTTATGGGACATGATAGATTAGCCCTGGTCCAGGAGATGATCCTTGCGGAGACAAAAGAAAACAGGGATAAGGCGTTACAGAAACTGTTGCCTTTACAGAGGGACGACTTTATTGGTATTTTTCGGGAAATGAAAGGCCTCCCCACTACTATCAGGTTACTGGATCCACCGCTGCACGAGTTTTTGCCTAACCTGGAAGAGCTTTTGGTGGAGATAGCTGTTATGAAAGAAAAGGGCGAGTCAGGCCAAAAGTTGCAGCAAAAGCATTTTTTGCTTAAGAAAGTAAAAAGCCTTGCCGAATTTAACCCCATGCTGGGTCACAGGGGTTGCCGCCTGGGGCTAGTCTTCCCAGAGATATATGCTGTCCAAGTGAGGGCAATCTTCCAGGCAGCGGCAAAGGTTATGAAGGAAGGAATTCAGGTAAAACCGGAGATTATGATCCCTTTGGTGGGGCATTACCGGGAGTTGGAAAAATTAAAAGCCCTGGTGGATAAAGAGGCCAAAGCTGTTCAGGAAGAGGAAGGTATTAATTTTACTTACAGCGTGGGAACTATGATTGAGCTGCCCAGGGCCTGCCTTACAGCTGATAAAATTGCAGAATCAGCCGAGTTCTTCTCTTTCGGTACCAATGATTTAACCCAGACCACTTTTGGTTTCAGCCGCGATGACGCCGAGGGCAAATTTTTGCCTTTTTACCTGCAGCAAAAAATCCTGCCTGATAATCCCTTTATGGTTTTGGACAGGGAAGGCGTGGGGAAAATTATGAAAATGGGTGTGGAGCTGGGGCGTAAAACCAAGCCTGATATAAAGCTCGGCATTTGCGGGGAACATGGCGGAGACCCATCCTCTATCGCTTTCTGCCACGAACTTGGCCTGGATTATGTGAGCTGTTCGCCCTTTAGGGTGCCCATCGCCCGCCTGGCAGCCGCCCAGGCTGCGATTAGGCACAAAAACTAATCAAAGTAATCTCTAACTAATTTAATAAAAAAGGGTATTGCAACTTAATTAATGTGCAGTACCCTTTTTTGCTGGCTTATATGCCTGTTATTGAAATAGCATGTTATAATAAATTAATAATGAGGATAATATGATGCAGGGTTATTAGCTTTTTACACAGGTGTTTAATTTAGTTAAAAAAAATCGAGGGATGTCTTGTTATGAAGATATATAGTTGGAAAACATTAATCGTTACGATTCTCGCGATCATTTACGTTATTATACGGGAGTTTGAAGATGTGATGGCAGGAGAAGTGTCTGCGTTTGTTTTTTTGATATTCTGGCTATCTTATTCTCAAGGGTCTTTGGGTATCGTTTACTAAGGAGGGTTTTGAAGAGGATAAGGAAAGAGAGAAGAGAACTAAGAGGGCTTATAGGAAACTTTTTGGTCCTTGGGCTCTAATTGCCCCATGGGAAGTTTAGTATATGTTATTGTGTGTGGTGGATTAGTGAGAAAACATATGAGGTTGGAAGAAAAAGGCGAAGAGTTATAAATAAACTTGAAGAATCTGTGTTTGTAATTACTGCATATTATTCATACTTTGGCAATTTGCCAGCAAAGCTAACCAAAATAGGGTTTAATAGCATTGCGAAGGATGCGGGTTTTATATTTCAAGATTGTAAGCTTTTAAAATGTTAGACTGGTGGTGAAGCCCAAATACAACTTATACAACTATGTTCGTATTGCAATACATTGTTGTAGTTGTTATTATGGCCTCTGGTTTTGCCATAGTCACCTTTGATCATTGGTAACGACTAATATCACACCC
>JAAZDU010000161.1 GCA_012512665.1 Bacillota bacterium
TTAATCTGCGTTGCCTGGGCTTTTTTTCACTTTTATACAGCTGGCGCCGGTACGCTGACTGCCTCTCTGCAGCGGTCAGCACACCTTTCTGTGGCAGTAGCTCTCTGCTTTCTTTTATTTCCTTTCAGCAAAAAAAAGGAGGAGAATTACCTAAAAATTCCGCTCTGGGATATATTGCTCGCTGTCCTGGGCTTTATCTCTACTTTCTACATTTTTTACTTTTATGAAGACCTTGTCTGGCGCATCGGTCAGCCGACGCAGACGGACCTTATTATGGGTGTAATAGCTATCCTTGTCATTCTGGAAACGGCACGCCGTGCTTTTGGTCCGATTCTGCCTGCAGTAACTGTCATATTTATACTCTATTGTTTTCTAGGGCCCTACCTGCCGGATTTTCTAGCCCACCGCGGCTACGGTTTAAGAAGAGTTGTTGATCACCTCTACCTGACAGGTGAAGGTATTTTTGGTATACCTGTAGGGGTTTCTGCCTCTTTCGTCTTTGCCTTCGTCCTTTTCGGTTGTTTTTTTCAGAGCTCAGGAGCTGGGACATACCTGGTTAAACTGTCTTATGCCGCCCTGGGCAGGTTTAGGGGAGGCCCGGCTAAAGCAGCGGTGGTTGCCAGCGGCTTTCTGGGCAGTATTTCCGGCAGCTCCGTGGCCAATACTGTAGTAACCGGTTCCATTACCATCCCCCTTATGAAAAAAGCCGGCTACAAACCAGAAGTGGCCGGTGCAGTGGAGACAGCTGCTTCCACCAACGGGCAATTTCTACCCCCTGTCATGGGTGCAGCCGCTTTTATTATGTCCGAGTTTACCGGCATTCCATATTATGAGATCTGCATTGCAGCCGCCCTGCCTGCTGTACTCAGTTATATGGCTATCTTCTCCATTATTCACCTGGAAGCCGTTAAAACAGGAATTAAGGCCATGCCCAAGGAGGAGATACCTCCTTTCTGGCCTACTCTTCTCTCCGGCATTCATTACTGGATCCCCGTGCTCGTCTTAATATACTGCCTTATCATTATGCGCATAACCCCGCTCACAGCAGGCTTTTATTCCATCATCACCATTATAGCCATAAGCATTGCCATGAAAATTATTGAGGTCGTAAAAGCTGTAAAAAACAAGGAGGATTCAGCCGGTAACCTGCTCCGGAAAAAAGCGGTCGACATGTGGAAAGAGTTCATTAACAGCCTTAACAGCTCCGCCAAAAGCATGGTCGGCATCGCTGTCGCCTGTGCCTGTGCCGGTATTATTGTCGGAACAGTAACCCTAACAGGCTTGGCGCTCAGGATGACCATGTTTATCTCCGTGCTGGCCGGGAGCAACCTCGTCGTCATGCTGCTGTTCACTGCAGGGCTTTCCATTCTGTTAGGCATGGGGCTGCCTACCACGGCAAAATATGCTGTCATGGCAACCCTGGTCGTGCCGGCTGTTTTGCATGTTGAACCCACTTTATCTGTAATGGCCGTACACCTTTTTATTCTTTACTATGCTATTCTGGCTGATGATACCCCGCCTGTAGGGGTGGCCGCCTATGCCGCCGCGGCAATTGCCCGCTCTGATCCCATTAAAACGGGCTTTTTGGGCTTCAAATTTGACCTTTGCGCCTTCCTCTTGCCCTTTATGTTTGTTTACAATTCAGAATTTTTATTGATGGACACTACCTGGTACAATGCCCTTCTGGTAGCGGCCACTTCCCTTTTCGGCATGTACTGCTTCTCTGCCGTTATTCAAAATTGGCTGGTCATCCACCTCAAATTATGGGAACGACTTGTCCTTTTAGTTATTGCCGTATCCATGGTCTGGCCTACTCTTTTAACCGACATTTTGGGCATTATCGCTTTTTCTCTCATCTATTACATTCAGACCAAGAGAAAAAGCAAAGAAAATGCTGCTTTACAGGCACAATCAATAAATAGTTGATTATCCTGTAGAGCTAACTAAATATTTTACAAACATGTAAAAACAGGGGTGTGAAAAA
>JAAZDU010000162.1 GCA_012512665.1 Bacillota bacterium
GATGAAAGTGCTATTGTCTTGCAGGTTCATGATGAGCTCATCATAGAGGTGCCCCCTACTTCTTTAGAGGAAGTTGCCCGCCTTGTTAAAAAATGTATGGAAGAAGCGATTAATCTTTCAGTCCCCTTGAAGGTGGATATAAAGGCCGGTTCTAACTGGTATGAAATGTTCCCTGTGGAGGTGTAGCATTTGCCAGAGCTTCCTGAAGTAGAGACCATAGTAAGGGGACTGCAGGGGCCTTTGCAGGGTCTGGTTATTGAGAGCATTGAGCTTTTTTCTACTTCTATGCTCGGCGAGGTAACAGCTGATGATTTTATTGCTGCCCTGACAGATTCCAGAATTAAAAAAATTGAGCGCAGGGGCAAGTATATACTGTTCAAGCTGCAGAAGGGGCAGAAGAGCTTTACCCTGGCTGTCCATTTGCGAATGACGGGCAACCTTATTTACTGTAGTAAAAGACCCATGACCCGCCCGCGGCATACGAGGGCCGTCTTTTTATTTCATAATGAAAGCTTCCTTTTTTTTACAGATGTCAGGAAGTTTGGCAGCTTCAGAATTCTGGATGATAACCAGAAAACTATTTTTCTTTCCTGCCTGGGTGTTGAACCCTTGTCTCCAGCTTTCTCAGAACAAACACTTCAAAAATTAATTGAGGGGAAAAAAACTTCGATAAAAGCATTTTTGTTAAACCAAAAATATATTTGCGGCATAGGGAACATATACGCGGATGAAATATTGTACCGTTCTTCTCTGTATCCAGAAAAGCCCTTACCCAAATTAAGCAAAAAAGAAATTGCAAATCTATGGCACAATATACGGGAGGTGCTTATGGAAGGCATTAAGGCAGGAGGTACCAGCACAAGGGATTACCGCAATGCTGCAGGAGAAAAAGGAGACTACCAAAAACATCTTTTAGTATATGGCAAAGCAGGCCAAAAGTGCCGACGATGCTGTTCGATTATCCAAAGAATAAAGGTAGCTGGTAGGGGAACATATTATTGCCCCGGATGCCAACCGAACTAATTCACCATTTATACACCATCCCCATAAACTACAAAAGAAGTTTACGGGGTGGTGGCTTTATTGTTGTTGGAAGCAATTTTATTAGGCGTTGCGGTCAGCATGGATGGTTTCAGTGCAGGTTTTGCATATGGTATTCGTGCTTTGAAAATACCCCTTATTTCCCTTTTGATCATTGCCCTTTCATCAGCTGTTTCTATTATGGTATCAATGCTTTTAGGCCATGCTTTGTCCAGCTACCTGCCGTTGGGCATAGCTTCTATTGTGGGTGGAAGTCTTTTGCTGGTTTTGGGTGGAGGGGTTATCTATACCAGCGTGATAGGCTGTAATAGTGAGGGGGATTTATTCGACGCTAGGGCAGAAGGTAGGGGGTCTTTGCTTTCGTTGCTCCGGAATCCTGAAAAAGCAGATCTAGATAAATCGGGTACAATAAGTGCAGGCGAGGCTTTTATTTTGGGAGGTATTTTAGCTACTGACGCCTTTGCAGCTGGCCTGGGAGCTTCCCTCGTGGGCTTTCCTCCTGTGCTGACAGGTTTTTTTGTGGGTTTAAGTAAAATAGTTCTGGTAAGTGCCGGGCTCTATTTGGGAAGGCGTTCTGTGATGTTTGTTTCTTCTCGTGGAGCATCGCTGGCGGCAGGTTTGATTTTGTCTGCCATGGGATTGATTAATATTATTACATAGCATAACATATAGGAGCTATCATCATGCTTGACGTTGGTTTAACGGGTGGTATAGCATCTGGCAAAACAACGGTCTCC
>JAAZDU010000163.1 GCA_012512665.1 Bacillota bacterium
AGATGAAATAACAGGCGAGATAGAATTATTTTTTTCCCAACTGTTGCAGACCAAACAGGATAATCTGGAAGATGATGAAAAAATAGCTGTTTTTACCTCTGCGCTTGATTTTGAACTTTCGCCTGTGGTGGCCTCCTCTCTCCTTAACGCCGATACCAACACAATAAACGATTTAAAAGCTAGAACCACTGTTATTATGCAGGAGATAATGGAGCAGGGAGTAAAAAGCTCAGGGATAGCAAATGCCCGCCGGCAGCTAGTGCAGGAGATAAACATGCTGCCCTTTAGCCCTGAATTTAAACAGGCTATGGAGAAGCTGCTTGTGCCACTAGTTAAGGCTAACATGCATTATAATGAAGAAGCAACTTTGGCCAATAAGGAGGCTGCCCGCGAGTCGGTGGAACCTGTGCGGATTTTAAAAAATTCCCTTATTGTCACTGAAGGGGAGAAAGTTACCGAAAAACACCTTATGCAGTTGGAAGCGCTGGGGTTATTGGGACCTTCGGTCCACTACAGCAGCTATGTTGGCTTGTTCCTTATTCTTCTCACCCTTTTTTTAATCGTTATTCTTTATTTATTGTTTTTTGCCCGCGATGTTTACAATAATTTTCCTCATTTGGTGCTCTTGGGGCTTATTGTTCTCGTCACCCTGCTTTTGGGAATAGCTGCTCGTTTTTTCTCCGCCTATATTATACCCGTGGCCATGGGTGTAATTCTTATTGCCGTTTTATTTAACAGCCATTTGGCCATACTAATCAATATTATCTTAGCAGTCCTGGTGGGGATTTTAACAGGGGGGGATTTTTCTTATTTTGCTGTTGCTCTTGTAAGCGGCCTGGTAGCTATTTTTAGTGTTTCCAGGGTAAGCAGGCGTAATGATCTTACCAGAGCGGGAATCTTTATCTCCCTGGTGAATATGGTCATGATTGTAGCAGTTTTTCTCTATGGGGAAGGTTTTAAACTCGAATATGATTTCCTGAAAGATTTCAGTATAGCTGTGCTGGCAGGGTTGGGCAACGGTCTTTTTTCCGCGGTGATGGCCATAGGTTTATTGCCTTACCTGGAAAGTGCTTTCGGGCTTGTAACCTCTATTACCTTGCTTGAGCTGTCGGATCCCGGCCGGCCCCTTTTGCGCAACCTGCTGATGAAAGCTCCTGGAACTTACCACCACAGTATTATTGTAGCCAATCTGGCAGAGGCTGCAGCAGAAGCGATAGGCGCTAACCCTTTGCTGACCAGAGTAGCAGCTTTTTATCATGATATAGGCAAAGTAAAGAGACCGTACTTTTTCATTGAAAATCAGCTTTCAGGGGACAACCCTCACAACCGCATCTCACCAAATTTAAGTGCTCTTATTATTCGCTCTCATGTTAAGGATGGAGTTGAGATGGCTAAGAAGGAAAAACTGCCCCCACAAGTAATCGATATAGTGCAGCAGCACCATGGCACCTGCATGATATCCTTTTTTTACCAGCAGGCGCAGGAACAGGCAGGCAAAAGTTCTTTGTATGAAGAGGATTTTCGCTATGAGGGCCCCCTGCCCCAGACGAAGGAGGCCGCCATCATTATGCTAGCAGATTCTGCGGAGGCAGCTGTGCGTTCCCTCTCCAAGCCCGTTGCCGGTAGAATAGAGGGTATGGTCCGCCGTATTATTAGGGAAAAATTAAACGACGGCCAGTTCGATGAGGCACCCCTAACTTTAAAAGATTTGGATCAGATCGGTGATACCTTCGCGCATATACTGACGGGCATTTATCATACCCGCATCGAATATCCTGAGAGTGATCTCAAAGCTGAGATAGAAAAAGGGGGGGCTTAAGATAGCTGTTACGGTTAATAATGTGCAAAATGCATGCATCATATCTCATGATCTGGAAGAAAAGCTGCAGAAACTGGTAGCTTTTTTATTGCAAGAGGAAGGCAGGCCTTTGAACACGGAAGTAAACATTGTCCTGGTTGACAACGCCTATATCAGCAAGCTCAATGCATTATACCGTTCCCGGCCTGAAGCTACCGATGTGCTGAGTTTCAACCTGCAGGGAGAGATGCCCGGCCTGGAGGAAGAGGACAGCGTGTTAGGAGACATTTTTATTTCTGCTGAAAAAGCTGCCCTGCAGGCACAGGAGGCAGGAAAGACTCTGGAAGAAGAAATAATTTTTTTAGCCGCTCACGGCGCACTGCATCTTTTAGGCTACGAGCATGATTCTGATGCTGCCGAAGAGAAGATGCAGAGAAAAACCGAGGAAGCTTTAAAATATATTAATACTCTGTAGATGATAAGAATGATAAATAAGCTGGTTCGTAGTTTTTCCTTTGCCTACCAGGGGCTAATTTATTGTTTTAAGACCCAGAAGAACATGAGAATTCACTTCTTCATTGCGCTGGTCGTTTTTATGATCTCCTATTGGCTGGAGCTTGAAAAGGGTGAGTTTTTAATTATTTTATTGACAGTTGCTCTGGTCTGGGTAGCAGAGATAATAAATACCTCCCTGGAAAAGATAGTAGACCTGCTCTCCCCTCAGTACCATCCCCTGGCCGGGATCGCTAAAAATGTGGCCGCAGGGGCTGTGCTGGTAAGCGCCATTTTTGCGGTAATTGTGGGTATTTTAATCTTTGGGGAAAAGCTATTTAAGTTTTTAACCAAAATTTAAGAAACTGAAAAAAGGTATATAGCCCATACGAAGCTAAATGTCTTTAAAGCATAAGCATTTTTCATAGTAAGGAGGCCTTTGGGCCGATGAGATTTGTTTCTCGAGACGGCCAGACAGATAACAAGCTGTTATTATTAATGATAGTTTTGCTAGCTTTAAACACCGTGCTTTTTATCCTCCTTTTTAATGTCTTGAACGCACAGTTTTCACAAAACAGGGATAGTTTGCTTGTTAAACAGGACTTGGCCAAGAACCTCATGAATTATAACAGGAAACTTGCCCAGGAACTCGATGTGCAAAACAGAACTTCTGTCCGTGAAGCCCTGGCCAGTTTCAATTACGAAATAGATATGGCGCAGGACAGTGATGAGCTGGCCCGGGTCATTTTTAACTATGGGCGGCAGGTGCAGGAGACCATTCTCAGGGAATGGGACAATAAAATGAGAGAAAGGGTTCTAGTCCTTATCAATCAGGATGAAAATGTAAGAAAAATAGTAGAACCCGTTCAGATTACCCTGCGCTATACAGCTCAAGGCGGCTTGATGGTGGAGCCAGAAGGGATACTGGCAGATGAAACTTGTGCAGCCATAGAAGATTATTTGACAGATATACCAGTGCCGCAGGAGCAAGTTTTCAGCTTTGAGCTAGAAAAGGGCGAGGGAAGGATACTTTTAGCCTATAGCCCTCTTGATTATATACAAACGTTGACGGAAGAGCTGAACTCTTTAAGGATTTCCTTGCACGAAGTAATGGCCAATGCAGGGTTCAGTGAGCTTTCAGGCCCAGGTATCAGGGTCGAGCTTTATGATGCGCATGAAGGCTATACGAGCAGTGAGATTATTCATGATGCTGATGTTCGAGATGTTGTAAATGAACTTTTTGCTTCCGGGGCTAAGGGAGTGGCCGTGGGGGGGCAGAGGCTCATTACCACCTCACCTATCCGCTGCGTAGGTCCGGTCATTAAAGTGAATGAAAAAGAGATAGCTGCTAATCCTGTGGTCATTGAAGCAGTGGGTGATCCGGATGTGCTGGCCAGCGGCCTGGATATAATTAAGTTTCAAATGGAATTTCATCGCGGCTTTCGGGTAGAAGTAGAAAAATTAGAAAAGCTTAGCCTGCCGGGCTATTCTAGAAATTAGGTGATCATGTTGGAGCTAAAAGAGCAAATTAAAGTAGCTGTGCAGGCGCGGCAGCATGCCTACGCCCCTTATTCATCTTTTGCTGTTGGAGCTGCCCTTTTAACAGAGAAGGGGTCGGTATACCCTGGCGCCAATGTAGAAAATGCTTCCCTGGGATTAACAATATGTGCGGAAAGGGTAGCGCTGGCGGCGGCTGTTACGGCAGGGGAGAGGGATTTTAAGCGCCTGGTTCTTGTTACCAATGCGGCTCCCCCGGCTAGCCCCTGCGGTGCCTGCAGACAGGTTTTAATGGAATTTGCACCCGAGCTAGAAATAATTTCGGTAAACTTGAAAGGAGAGCAGGTTAATTACTCCCTGCAGGAGCTGCTACCTTACAGTTTTAAATTTTAATGGAAAGGGTGAGAACGTGCATTTTTCCCGTGAAGAAATACAGAAAGCCGCGCAGGATGCCAGGATTAGCGTCTCAGCTCAGCAAGAGGAGGAGCTTTTGGCAGAACTTAAAGCTTTTCCCTTGCAGGAAGACTTCTTTTTAAGGCTGCAGAAGGAGAATGTGGAACAAACCTGTTACGGCCCTGTAGAAGAAAATATCATGGCTAGCGATGAGCCAGGGGCATCTTTGCCGCTTTCTGAAGTGCTACAAAATGCTCCTGATGCTGATGAAAGCTGTTTTCTTGTCCCTAAAGTAGTGGAGTGAGTATCTTGTTTTTGTACCCGGTGATTGAGGAGGAGGTTTTTGCCATTTACGCTCATCTAAGTGCCAGAGAATTAGCTGTAGAAGTGAAAAAAAATGAGGGTTTTAGGGAAAAGATGGCGGCTGCACTGTTGCAAAAGTGTAGCTCCGCTCAAAAAGAATACGATCTTTTTTCCTCCTGGTACGGGGAAAAGATAGCTCAAAAGTATAAGGAGGTTATTTCGGAAAAAGCTTCTTCTGACAAAAAGCTTTTAGGAGTACCTTATGTCCTTGATGATACCATCTGCAGCCTTGCTTTTCCAGCAGCCTGCGGTTCGCCCATGCTGCAAAATTACAGACCTCCTTTTGAGGCCTATGCTGTATCTCTGCTTTCTAGGGCAGGCGCCTTTTTATGTGGTAAGGCCAGGGTGGCGGAGTTTGGGCTGGGCTGCCTGGAGGAGAGCCCCCTGGGGGCAGTAACAGCCAACCCCAGGGGTAAAGGGCATATTGCTGGCAGTGGCGCGGCAGCGGCAGTAGCTTCCGGGGCAGTTTCCTTTGCCCTGGGCGTGGATACAACGGGCGAATTAAGGGAGGCTGCTTCTTACTGCGGTATTTTTGCTCTTAAACCTTCCTACGGCGCTATTTCCAGGAGAGGCCTGATTGGTTTTTCCCCCTCCCTGGAACAGGCAGGGATTTTGGCCAGCAGATCATCTGACCTGGCCCTTGTGTTCCAGGAAATTGCAGTGCGGGATCCACAGGATGCCACTTCTCGTGAAACTTTTTCATTCTCCCCTCAGGGAGACCAGGCAAAAATTAGGAAAATAGCCGTACCCAAGGATTGGTCATCTGTCCCTTCCCTGCATGAAGAAGTAAAGAAAGTGTTTGCAGATAAGTTAGAACAGCTTACCGCGATGGGCTTTGAGCTGGATTATATTTCTCTTCCTCACTTTTTCTATGCGCCTGCAGCCGGGTCTTTGCTTGCTGCTGTTGAGGCTTTTTCCAGCCTGGCCAACTATGATGGTGTTCGCTTTGGCTGCAGGGAGGAAGGAAGGCACCTGCAGGAGATGTATACTAAAACTCGCAGCCGCGGTTTTGGTAAAAGGAGCAGCAACTTTATTATTTTTGGAGCCCTCGTCTCTTCAGGCAAGTACTACGACAAATATTTTGTGCAGGCACAAAAATTACGGACGCTTATTAAAAGGGAACTTTTGGCATGCCTGTTAGAATATGATTGCCTTTTAACGCCTACGGTCCCCTTCACGGCCCCTCTTCTGGGCAGGAAGGCCAGCGACCACGGGGGGCTCAATTTTGTTGAAGCTTCCTATACTATGGCAGCTAACCTTGCCGGCCTGCCGGCCTTATCATATCCTGTCTTAAGTGAAGGCTCCCTTCCCCTTGGTCTTCAGTTTATAGGAAGGGATAAAGGCGAAGCCGATTTAATAGAGATCGCCAGCTTCTTGAAAAAGGAAAACTTTTAAACCTGCACATGACACAGGAGGTGGCAGCTTGACACAGCTGGAGAGCGTTATTGGTCTGGAAGTACACGTAGAATTACATACAAAGACAAAACTTTTTTGCCGCTGCAGAACCGATTTCGGTGCAGAGCCCAACACACAGGTGTGCCCTGTTTGCCTGGGCCTGCCGGGAGGGGCACTGCCGGTGTTGAACCAGAAAGCGCTGGCATATGCCATCAAAGCGTCCCTGGCCCTTAACTGCCGTATAGCCAAAGAGATTACTTTTGACCGCAAAAATTATTTTTATGCCGATCTGCCCAAGGGCTATCAGATCTCACAGTTTTTCCAGCCTGTTGGCACTAAAGGCTATGTAGAAATCGAGGTGGACGGCAAGGTCAAGAAAATAGCTATCCGGCAGCTGCATTTAGAAGAAGATACCGGTAAACTCATCCACCTGGGGGGTATTCTTTCTTCCCCCTACAGCAGGGTAGATTTTAACCGCGCCGGGGTACCGTTAATTGAGATAGTGACAGAACCGGATATACGCAGTGCTGAAGAGGCTAGGCTTTTCCTGCAAAAATTGAGAGATATCCTGCGCTATATCGATATATCCGATTGCAAAATGCAAGAAGGTTCCCTGCGCTGTGATGCCAACGTAAGCGTCCGCCCTGCTGGCAGCGACAGCCTGGGGAATAAAACAGAACTGAAAAATATGAATTCATTCCGATCCGTTTACCAGGGAATAGAATACGAAATAAACAGGCAGCGGGAACTGGTAATGCGGGGCGAGTCAGTTCTCCCCGAGACAAGGCACTGGGATGAAGAAAATGAAGTTACCCGGGCCATGCGCGGCAAATTAGCTTCGGCAGATTACCGCTGCTTCCCTGATCCCAATATACCACCCCTGAAAGTAGATAGCTCCTGGGTGGAGCAGTTGGCCGACAGTATTCCAGAGCTTCCTGATGCCCGCTTAAAAAGATTTGTGGAAGACTATGGCCTCCCCCTGCGCGATGCACAGCTTTTGACAGGCTCGCGGGAACTGGCAGAGTTTTTAGATGCCACTCTTGCTCATTACCGCCAGCCTAAGGCTGTAAGCAATTGGATCCAGGGGGAGCTTCTGCGGCTGCTTAATTTGGAAAATATGGGTATTACTAGCTGTAAAGTTAAACCTCAGGATCTGGGGAGGCTGCTGGAGATGGTGGATAAAGGAGTTATCAGTGGCAAAATGGCCAAGGATATTTGGGAAGAAATGTTTGCCAGCGGCAAAGGGCCTGAAACAATTGTAAAAGAAAAAGGGCTTGTCCAGATTTCTGATGAAAATATACTGGGCCAGATCGTAGCAGAGGTAATTCAAGAAAATCCAAATTCTGTTAAAGATTACCTGGGCGGTAAAAAGAAGGCCATTGGCTTCCTGGTAGGGCAGGTCATGAAAAAGACCAAGGGCCAGGCCAACCCACAGCTAGTCAACAAGCTTTTGCGCGAGAAGCTCACGGAAGGTTCGTGAGTCATTTCCGGTAAAAGTAGACCATGGAGGCAATAAAAATTAAAAAGATGATAATGGCAACAGGGGCAAAGCCTGTTATGGTAACCAGAAAAATACCCAGAAAAAAAACCACAGCGAAAATGATATTGAGGATAAGCGCTCTTCTGCCCTTTTCTTTAAAATATTTAATACTCTCTTTGCCTTCTGCTTTCATGGTCATACCTCCTTTATTTCACCGATAATCATTATACCCTATATTTTAGTTATTTGTAATAATATTTGTTAATTTAAGCCCTGTTGCTGGGGGAAGGAGCATATATGGCGGGAAAAGAAAGGCTTTTTACAACACAAGGCCTGATATTAAAGAGCAAACCTTTTGGTGAGCGTGACAGGCTCATTTCCCTTTTAAGTCCCGGCAGGGGTAAATTAACTTGCGTGGCCCCCGGTGCCCGCAAGACGAAAAGCAGCCTGGCTGCCCTGGTGGAGCCCTTTACTTACGGAAATTATCTTATGCACCAAGGTAGGAACCTCTACACTATTAGACAGGCCGATATCATTACATTTTTCAGCCGACTAAGAAACGATCTGGAAAGTTATACCTTTGCCTCCCATATCTGCCAGCTGGTAGATGATGTGGTAGAAGATGATGGCGGGCAGATTAGGGAGCTGTTTAAGCTTTTGTACCGTAGCCTTTTGTTTATGGAAAAAGGCGCTGCCCCAGCACTGATAGGCTTGGCCTTTCATTTCAAGTTGTTAAAGCTCTTAGGCTATGCGCCTCACCTGGCAGGCTGTCTTCATTGTGGTCGAGAAGCATCTATTTATTATCTCCATGTGGAAGAGGGCGGTATTGTCTGTTTCAATTGTTTAAAGAGTGCGGATTCTTCCTCTTACCTGAGCCAGGGAAGCCTGGCTTTGGCCAGGCTTCTTCTCAAGGGAAACTGGGCTGCCATCAACCACTTAAAATTGAACGAGGAGCAGTATAAAGAGCTTTCTTTTTTTTCGCGCGTTTTCTTGCAGCGCTGGCTAGGGGTTGAAAATTTCAAAGCATTTAATTTTCTAGAAAAACTTAACAGAACTTAAAGGGATAAAAAAAGCCGGCGGCTGCAGACTATTGGTAGTAAGAAAATAGGAGCTGAGAGCAAAATGGAAATTACTCTGGAGATGGTGGACCAGCTTAGATCACGGGCCGGGGTAAGTTTTGCAGAAGCTGTAACCGCCCTGGAAAGAGCAGGAGGGGATGTGGTCAAGGCCCTCTTGCTGCTGGAAGAAGAGGGCAAAGATATGGGAAGTGGAGCCGCCGGGGATTTAAAGCATAGGGAAGCTATGGGACGCTCAAAGCTTTCCAAGGCTGTGAAGAAAACAGGCATGATGAACATAAAGATCAACCGGGGAAAACGCACGCTGGCGGAGTTACCCCTTGCTATAGCCCTGGGGACAGCCCTTTTATTTCCCAGGACATGGTCCTGGGTAGTACTGGGCCTTTTGGCAGCCCGCTTTTCCCTGGTTGCCGATCAGGAGGAGCAGAGCGTATAGGAAAATTAAAAGGGCAGGACCTTGACTTTTATGTAACTTTTTGCTAAGTTAAAGTTGTGATCAAGCCTGCAATGAGGGAAAAAGTAACCAGTTTTTTCCTTGTCCAGCGAGTCCGGTGGATGGTGTGAAGTCCGGATCAGGGGAACTGGTGAAGGGCGTTCCCAAGCTATCTGTTTAAGGAGAGCCCGTAAGGGAAATAGGGTGGAACCGCGGGAATACCCTCCCGTCCCTATGGTTAGTAAGGGGAGAGGGTATTTTTTTCTTTTTAATATTGGGAGGTGAAACATTGAACTTTCAGGAAATAATTTTACGGTTGCAAAATTACTGGGCAAGCCGTAATTGCCTTATCTGGCAGCCTTATGATGTGGAGAAGGGCGCGGGGACGATGAATCCGGCAACCTTTCTCCGTTCCGTCGGCCCGGAGCCGTGGAAGGTGGCTTATGTAGAACCTTCCCGGCGGCCAGCAGATGGCCGTTATGGTGAAAACCCCAACCGCCTTTACCAACACCTACAGTACCAGGTTATTTTAAAACCTGCTCCTGAAGATATCCAGGACCAGTACCTGGAGAGCCTTGTTCAGCTGGGCATTGACCCCGGAGAGCATGATATTCGGTTTGTGGAAGACGACTGGGAATCGCCTACTCTGGGAGCCTGGGGTTTGGGTTGGGAAGTTTGGCTCGATGGCATGGAAATCACCCAGTTTACCTATTTCCAGCAAGTAGGCGGCCTTGATCTGGACCCCATACCTGTAGAGCTTACTTACGGCCTGGAAAGGCTGGCCATGTATATTCAAAATAAAGATAATGTTTTTGATCTCATTTGGGTTGACGGCATTACATACGGCGATGTTTTTAAAAAAGCAGAAGAAGAACATTCACGCTACAGCTTTGAGTCTGCTGACCCCGAACTGTTATTTTCCTTGTTTGTTTCTTATGAAAAAGAAGCTGCGCGCCTGGCCCAAGAAAAGTTTGTTCTGCCAGCTTACGATTATGTTCTAAAATGCTCTCATACTTTTAATGTTTTGGAGGCGCGCGGGCTTATCAGCGTGACAGAGCGGACAGGTTATATTGCGCGGGTAAGAGAACTTGCGCGCCTTGTTGCCGTTAACTTTTTGGAACAGAGAGAAGAAGCCGGTTACCCCCTTAAACAGAAAGGAGGGGCTTAAAAGTGTCGGAGAAGAAAACCTTGCTTTTAGAAATTTTAACCGAAGAGATACCTTCGCGCTTTGTGCCCGGGGCCCTGCGCCAGTTAGAAGAAAATGGTGCCAGGATCTTGCAAGAAAACAGGCTTGGCTATGAAAAGATTATTCCATTTGGGACACCTAGGCGCCTGGTGTTTTTGGCCAGCGGCGTTGACAAACGGCAAAAACCTGCCGTAGAGAGAAAAAAGGGACCCTCCTGCCAGGCAGCTTTTAGCAGTGATGGCAGCCCTAATAAAGCTGCTCTAGGTTTCGCCAGGGGGCAGGGTTTGCAGGTGGAAGACCTAGTGGTAGAAAAGGTGGGGGAAGTTCCGTACCTGTTTGCCGTAAAAGAAATCCCCGGCGAGTATGCTTTAGATATATTGCCCTCCCTGATGAAAAAACTTATTTCGTCCCTGAGTTTTCCCAAAAATATGTACTGGACCTCCGAAAGGATAAGATTTGCCCGCCCTATTAGAGGTATTGTATGTCTTTTTGGTGAAGATATTGTACCTTTTTCCTTTGCAGGTGTAACGGCAAACAATGAAACCGTGGGCCATCGGTTTTTAGCTCCGGGGCCGTGGATGATAACCTCTGCAGACAATTACCTGGAGGTAATGGACAGGGGCAAGGTGATGGCAGATCACCGGCAGCGGGAGCTTTTCATCAGGCAGAGCTTAGAAGAGGCTGCAGCCAGCCTGGGTGGTAAAGTATTAATGGATGAGGGCCTTTTGCAGGAGGTGAATTTTCTGGTGGAGAGCCCTGCTATCATAACAGGGTCTTTCCCTGAGGAATACCTGGCGCTTCCGCGGCAGGTGCCTGTAACTGTCATGCAGGTCCACCAGAAATATTTTGCTGTAGAAGATAAGGATGGCAAGCTTCTACCCAATTTTATAGCTGTGGTCAATGGAAAATACAACAACATGGAATTAATAAAGGCTGGTAATGAAAAAGTATTAAGAGCACGTTTAAAGGATGCCCGCTTCTTTTATGATGAAGACAGGCGCCGGCCGCTGGTTGATTTTGTAGAGAAGCTAGAATCCATTGTTTACCAAGGTGGAATGGGCACCATGTTAGAGAAGACGGAGCGTATGAAGAGAATTGCCCGGCATATAATGGATATAACAGGAACAATGGAAGATGAAGAAGTGGTTTTAAGAGCTGTCCATCTGGCTAAAGCGGACCTGGTAACACAGATGGTAAGGGAGTTTCCTGAACTGCAGGGAGTAATGGGAAAAACATATGCTTTGGAAGATGGAGAAAGCCCCGCCGTAGCAGAGGCTATTTTTGAACACTATCTGCCCAGGTTTGCCGGAGACAGCCTACCTGCCACTAGGGCAGGGATTTTGGTGGCCTTGTCTGATAAATTTGATCACCTCGTAAGCTGCTTTGCAGCAGGTATTCGTCCCAGCGGTTCTCAGGACCCTTATGCCCTCCGCCGCGCAGGTTTAGGAATTGTACAGATTATCATAGAGAAAAAACTCTCGTTTCCCCTGCCCCTGCTGGTTCAATTTCTTTTAAACGCCCTTGAAGTGCAGGGTGTAGCTGTAGATAATGGTGAAAAGTTGAAAGAGGATGTTTTATCTTTCTTAGAGCTTAGGCTGCGCCATTATCTGCAGGAAAGGAGCTTTAGCTACGATATTATAGAGGCTGTTTTAGGAGCCAACAAAGATGATTTTCTGGCCATATGCAAGAAAGCTGAGTTTTTAACCGAAAAACGTCAGAGCAAGGAGCTGGCAGAGGCAGCCGCTGCTTATCAGAGAGTTGCAAACCTTGCCTGCAAAGCTGAAGGGGCACCATTGGTCCAAGAAAAATTACTGGAAGAGCCAGAAGAGCTGGCTCTCTGGCAGAAAGCCCGGCAGGTAGAGGGAACTATAGCAGGTTTTGGCCGGGGGGGCGATTTTACATCCCTCTTGCAGTTGCTGGCAGCGCTAAAGGCACCGATAGATAACTTTTTTGACAAAGTAATGGTGATGGCAGAAGATGAAAAAATCCGAGGCAATCGCCTTGCTTTGCTGCGTTATCTACAGAAACTTTTCCTATCCCTGGCAGATCTGGGCAAACTTATGCCAGAATAAACTTAAGTGTGACGAGGAGGAGCAAAAAATATGGGTGATAAGCCCCTGGTTTTTATTTTTTCAGATTCTGTAGGGGAGACAGCAGAATTTGTAGTCAAAGCCGTAGCCAGCCAGTTTAACTCAGGGGAAATTGATATTCGCCGCGAAGCATTTATTAATGACCCTAAGCGTCTGCAGCTTTTGATCAGGGAAGCAAGCAGACACAAGGCAATGATTGCCTATACCTTTGTTTTGCCCCAGCTGAGGCAGGTAATGAGAGAAGAGGCAGCTAAACTGGATATTCCCTGTGTGGATGTGCTAGGTCCCATGCTGCAGGCATTTAGTAAAATAATGAATGTAGACCCCAGGTTGGAGGCAGGGCTGGTTAGGAGATTGGATGAAGGTTATTTTCGCCGTGTAACGGCAGTGTCAGAGCAAAAGCCATAGTCATTACAACTCATTATCCCTTTATAAA
>JAAZDU010000164.1 GCA_012512665.1 Bacillota bacterium
CAACTCATCAGTCCCCGCTGCACAGCAGTCATCTACTACGACTACATTAAAGCCTTCATCTGCCAGGCCTCTAACGGTAGAGGAAACGCACTGGTCGGTAACGATGCCGGTAACCACGACGTTTTCTATGCCCATGTTTCTTATAATTTGTGCATAATTAGTACCGGAAACAACGCTATCAGTCGTTTTGTCCACCACAATTTCGTCTTCCTGAGGTGCTAACTCGTCAATAATTTGACCACCATAAGAATCCTTGTGCAAGAGTATATCGTTCCAACCCTCTTTACTCTGTACCGGCGAACGATCCCTACCATCTTTGGTATGGCAGGCAATACGGCCATAGGTTACTACCATTTTATTGTTTCTAAAGAATTCTAGTAACTTTTTAGTATTGGGGATAACGATATTATCTAGGCGATCGTGGAAAGGCACCCACTTTTCCCATTCGCCGGCTTCTTTAAGCTGCAAGGCATCCCCAAAATCTCGCAATATAAATTGGTTTTGCATGTCCACAATGAGCAAAGCAGTTTTTGCCGGATCCAGATCAACCTTTACTCCGCTAGGGTTTGACTCATAGTAAATCGATAGATACTTCTCTTTCAATTAAATTCCTCCTATCTCAGAAATAAATTTAAATATACCTACTGAAAGTTTAAACACACTTATTATACATCAAGTAAATAATTTTGAAACCCTTGGGTAATACCATGATATCAGCGGAAATTTTGTAAAAGAATTTTGGGGATATTTTTAGATATTTGTAAATTCATAATTAGATACAATCATATTTAACCACCGTATGCCATAAATGCTTTTCCTTCGTGATGGTAATTACGCCTAACCCCCGGTTAACTTATCATAAAATTTCTTCTTCTTCATATCTCACCTTCCCAATTGTTATAAATCAGGCAACTGCCTCGATTTATAAAGCTCTATTCCCGACATTTTATTATATCTCTTTAATTATAATATTTCTTTTTGCATATTCATTTAAAATATCATGGAAAATATCCTTATTGGCGCCAAGTTCCTCTGGTACAACAACACCTTTGTTTTCTATCCTTTTTTCAGCTAAAAGATTAACAACTATTGCACCAGTAAAACCTGTCGTCCTGGCCATACTTAAAATACCTGTAGATTCATCTTTATAGTCTACCATTTCAAAGCAACAGTTTGCTTTTCTGCCGCCTTTTTCTCCAATGACATTAACACGGAGAAGCGTCATATCTTTTTCATCATCTTCAAGTTTAAGCTTAGGGGCTAGTAATTTAGATAAAAATTCCCTGGGAGAAACAAAACACTCACTAACATCAATGGGCTCCGTATTCAATAAACCACATTCTTTTAAAGATTTAATTTTTTCGTAATGCCCTGGCCAGCGGACAGTTTTTTCATAAATATTTTTTACCCCTTTAAGAATGGGTTTTTGGTAGGCGTGTAACAAAGTGCCCAAACCATCAGTATACGCTGCTTCAAAAGTGCCCAGATCGGTAAACTCCAAATATTCTATTCCAGTCATAGCTTCCACTGTATCAGGTTTTCCGTTTTTTATTACCCTACAGGCCTCCATGTATTGTGTCCACACACCTTCCAGGTTCCAAACTGTTTTGTAGCCCAGAGGAGGCTGAGGTTTTTCTGGGATTCCTCCTACGAAAACTTGCACTGTGTCGATTTGATCCAACTTGCTTGCCCCATAAGCTGCCAGCATATTGGTCATTCCCGGAGCCAGACCGCAGCTGGGTATAATAGTGATGCCAACTTTTTTCGCTCTTTCATCAAATTCCGTTAGCCTTTTATCAAACTCCAAATTTTGATACAGGCCGAAATCTACAAAATTTACACCTGCTTCGATAGCTGCCTCTAAAGGAGGGATAGTTACTTTCCAGGGCACGGAACAAATTATAATATCTATAGCCTCTTCTCTAATCAACTCGACTACTTTATCTTTAATAGCAGCGTCAACAAGTTTCACTTTACATTTTTCACTGTCGAGCCACTTAGCCACATTTGCTAGGATATTTTCTGTTCTGTCCGCAATTACTACTTTGCTTATAGATGCATTATGTACCAAATCATATGCAGCAGCTTTACCTTGAACCCCAGAACCCAATAGTAATACTATCATGATAAACC
>JAAZDU010000165.1 GCA_012512665.1 Bacillota bacterium
AAGCGCTGGCCCTGCTGCGGGGGCGCGATTATGTGCTGCCTGACGATATAAAGTTTTTGTGCCTGCCCCTTTTCTCCCACAGGTTAAAATTAACAAGGTCGGAATATTACAAGGAAAGAAAAGCTGAGGATGTTTTAAAGGAAATCCTGGCTGAAATCCCTGTTCCCTACAAGAGGCGCTAGCAGATGAAAAAATTTACTATTACTGCCACCACCCCTGTAGCCGATATAAAAGTTCAGCTTGCCCTGGCGCTGGGGTCCCTGCTGGCGGCGTATTACAGGCAGCCGCTGCTTTTCCTTTTTTTTGTCCTCTTATTGGCCTATTTAAGCTGGAGCTACTGCTGGACAAGGCTTTGCTGCCGTTTTGTCAAGGTAGAAGGCTCGCTCCCTGTAGAAAAATTTTTCGCCGGCGAGCTTTTAAGGTGGGGGATCTCCTTCTTAAATGAGCTGCCCTTTCCTTTAGCCCGCTGCGGTGTCAGTTTTTATTTACCTTCGGAGCTTTCCTGTGCCGGCGACTTCAGCCAGGAGGGCGATCTTTCTTTTACCTCGAAAACAGCCCTCAACCCTTACTTTTACCTTTTCAGCTCCTGGAAGCTTTATACAGCAACATATACCTGGCTTCCCGCGGAAGAAAAAGTGCTTTTCCGGGCAGAAGTCAAAGCGCCCCGCAGGGGTGTTTATTATCTTCCCCCGCCCCGCTTTTTTGTGGGCGATCCCTCCGGCTTGTTTCGGGGGCAGCTGGCTGCGGGCAGCGAAAGGCAGCTGGTGGTGTTTCCTGTTCCCAGGAAAAGCGGCGAGCTTGAGGGCCTTTTGCTGCCGGAAGAAGAAAATAAAAAAAAGGGCCCGGGGCTGGAGGACCGCTATGACTACCAGGGGGTAAGGGATTACCAGCTTAATGACCCGCCTAAAAATATCAACTGGTACGCTTCAGCGCGCACGGGCAGCCTTAAGTCCAACCTCTACCAGCCAAAGATAGCAGAGCGCTGCCTCGTAGTATTTGATACGAGCGTACGCGATCATCCTCTCTATAGCGAGGCGGTGGAGCGCTTTTATGATCAGGGCCTGGAAGAGGCTATTAGCACGGTGGCCGGAGTTGCCCTTTTTTACCTGGAGCAAGGGCTGGCGACCGCCTTTCTGACCAATGCCCCCCTGCTGCAGTGGGAGAAAAAGAAGCAGAAGGCGGCAGATGAGCCCGGGGTTTACCTGAAGAGGAAAAGGGCTATAACTGCGCTGCCCTTTGGTAACGGCCCTGCCCACGCACAAAATATACTGGAGGTATGTGCTGCTATCGATGAGACCAGCCGCCCCCAGGCAGGCGATCAGCTGGCCCTCTGGGAAAAAGCCAGGGAGATGTCCAAAAATGCGCTGGTTTACCTGCTCTGTTACCATCAGCCACCGGCCAAGTGGGAGGAAATGCTGCAGCAGGAAGACGACAGGGTTGATAACAGGCACGGCCAGGGCCATTCTCCTGAGAAGTTTTATTCTCCCCAGAGGCTGGGCGAGCTTTCTTCTTCCAGGGTACGTTTATTATACTTAGACAAGGAAGGATCTTAAGGTGTTATCTTCCCTACTTTTAAGTTTGTCTTTTTACTGTTGGTACTTATTTTCCCTGACTGTCGGGGAGATGGCCATGCCGCCCCTTTTGGCAGCAGGCCCTGGCAGCTTTTTTTCATAGGGCTTTTGCCGGCGGTCCTGGCTTATACTGTAAACAGCTTTTTGCTCAGCATTGACAGGACAGTTTTTAAATCGCTGATCGTTAATCTATCATTTTTGCTAATAACATTTTTTGCCACTGTCTGGATAAGCAGTTACTTCAGCTACCTTTATCTTCCTGGTGATATCTTCCAGTGGAAGGCAGGGCTAGTTCCATTTATCTGGCAGCTGTTTTCCTGGCTGAGCGGCGCCTTTTTCCCGGCTGCTTTTGCTGCTGGGGAAGGCGGGAGGCCCATACCCATCAAAGTCCTGGAAGGAAGCCTTTTGCTGGCTGGCCCGGCTGTTTTTCTGCTGGCGT
>JAAZDU010000360.1 GCA_012512665.1 Bacillota bacterium
CTCTCGGCCAGGAGCTTCACCGTTAATCACTACCCTGCCAACGATTTTCCCGGTTACCCCTTGGAAATGCACCTCACCGGCGGTCTCTTGGCTCACCGTGAGCTCTTTGGGGAAAAAGCCGTAGCCCCCCTTTGAGGGGATGACCGTGACAACCCCGCTGACCTCTGCCGTCCACTCCCCATTGGCGTTGGTGAAAGCGGTACTGATTGATTCCCCTGCGATCTCCAGAGCCACCCCCTCGATCCCGTTCCCTTGCTCATCCACCACCCGGCCGCTCACTTCATAGGCTCCAGCGGCGGCTGCAGAAGGGAAAAACGCCAAAAGGATCAGTGCCCCGACAATCATAAGCTGCAAAACGCTGTGCCGTCTCACTCTTAACCCCCCTCCCTGGGCTTACTGCAGCAGTCTCTCCTTCGTTAATCCATTATTCCGCTGTCAATATTCACTGCCACTCTATTCCAGGGTTTCCCCATCCTTTAGATCTAAGACCAGCTCGATTCTATTCTCGATGCATTCCTTGCCTTAATACATATTGCACCTCTGCCCCGCCATTCCTTCCTTGCTGGACTCTTTTACCTGGGTTCCTCTGCCGGGGCTCGCTTTGTACACAGAAAACAGGCGCCCTGCGCAGCGCCTGTTTTACCCTTGCTCCGATCATGCTTACCGCCTTCTCACAAGTTCCCCTGCCGGCCTGCCCTTAAGGCTCAAGAACTCCCTTTCCCGTGGAAAACCATCTCTGTGTGCCTGTTTCAAAAGTTACATCCCGAAAAGCCAAACCAAGACTAGACCCGCCACTAGGATGGCGGTAATAGTCAGCGCACCTCGCTTAAGATCGGCGCTTCCCAACAACACAATCCCCAAGACGGCAATTACGGCAATGGTGATAGCTACCCACTCGTACAGTAAATACAAGAGGTATAGGACACACAGTCCGATCAAGATTGCGGCAGTGATGAGTGCATCCTTGAGTTTCTCTGGCAACGCACATCCCTCTCTTAGCGAATGGTACGAATTCTTGGTGCTGCTGTGGATGCAGGGTACAATCCACTGCTCGGTGTCGCTGGCTGTGCACCCAACAGCCTGTTGCTGCGCTCGAGCCTTCGTTACTACCGTGTGCAGCGTTTGGTATGCAATTAGTCTATATATTCCACCTTTGCCCGCTTGGTCCCTGCTCTTGGCCACACTTTTCCGAACTGAAACCCCAGCTTCGGGCGCCTGCGGAATCTGAGAAAGGACTGTTAGGGCTTGTTTCCTCTGATCCTCAACCCAGGAGCTTGATTACCTCCTCCTCGTCAGCGCCGAAGACAATGCGCCCGCCGCCATTACTCTCATAGATGAAGTCGTGCAGGCTCTTGCTGGTGTACTGAGAGAAATCGCCCACGATGCCCATCCTCAAGTTGTAGTTGGTAAACTTCTGCAGGATTTCCCCTGCCAGCCTAGTCTTGAGGTCGAAGAACTCCTCGCAGATGGCCGACTTATGGAGGATGATCGTGGAATGGCCCGTTTCAAAGCTCACTGTGGCGATGAGGTCTAGAGCGGATTGCAGGTCTTTGATGAGGAGCTCATCGCTTGTTACTACGGCAATGGGTCCAATCTTGCTTTGAACTGTTCGAACTTGCATGTAAAAGGCCCCCTAGTATGCTGCTGCTGCTGCTTCATTCTACCGATCCAAACTAGTCTTTGTCAATGTCGACGGACAGCCATAGGCTCTCTGCAGGGCCAGATACACCCGACCCTCAGGCGTCTCGACAAAAAGCCCCAGGAACCCCTGGGGCTTGACCTCTTAGCCAGGCTAGAGCCTTGTTGCCAGCCAGATCCTCACGGAGTCCTGTAGAGAGAGCTCCAGGGCTCTGGTCAATACCTCCTCGTGCTCAGCTACAGAGTTGAACTCATTGTTCAAAAGCTGCTCGGCCAGTTCCACAAGTTCTTCCGCCGGTTCATACGCCTGGAATAGCGGCTCCGGCCGTGTAAGAGGGGTGTAATGGTGGGCTATGTTTGACCCTACGAAGCTATAGTAAACCTGTTTACATCCCAAGCATTCGTACACAAGTGCCAGCCACCTTCCCGCGGGTCGCTCTCAATACAGAGGGACGTCGCGTTGGCGAAATCTTCGTAAATTCTCTCCACAGTAAAGCCTATGGATTCCAACTCGTCAGCGATGTAATCTCCAACTTCCAAGCGAACCGGATCGTCGTCGCGGATAACGAAAAGCAGTTCCACCGGTTCACCGTTGTAGTACCAATAACCGTCGTCGCCCCTTACCGCCCCCTGTGCCTGCATCACTTGGGCAATCTCTTCCTGGGCGGCCTGTTTGTCGTAGCTGTAGCGAGCCTCCAACTCAGCAAGGACAGCCGACATCAGCTCATAGTCATAGCGTCCCGGATAGAGCACCGTCAGTTGCGGTTCAGCTTCTCCTTCGATGAAGGAGCTGACAATATAGTTGCGGTCAATGAGCCTGTTCATGGCTTCACGGATCTTGGGAAAGGCAAAGGGGTTCAGCCCGTCCTCGAACGGTACGGGGTTAAACGTCAAGTCCAACATGCGTGGCAGGGAGTGCGAATCCGAGTACATGGTAAATTCCAGCCTGTCTCCCTTCTGAGCCACAACCGCCTCCGGCTCGATTCTTTTGACCGTGTAGGTACCCACAACAACGTCAAGGGCATCTGTGTTCAACACCGCTTCCCCCCGGGCATTGGTCAAAACGGCTCCGCCCGTGGTCGGCATCCAAACGCCCTCCACAGGCTGTCCCGACTCATCGATCGACCTGATGAATATACTGTCTGTTTCGCTGGAAAACACAGCCATAACCTCGGTGTCTTCTTCAACGAGCACCGTAGTTGTGACCGAAAAGGCGTCCTCCACAGGACCTTCCCAGTAGCCGAACTTCCATCCCTCGGCAGGGGAAGCTTCCAGGGTAACCAGTGTACCTTTCATTACCTGGTCTGTCCCAGCATACTCTGCCACAGACCCCTCACCGCTGACGAAAACGTCCAGATAGACCATTTCAACATCCGCCGTTGAGCCGCCAGAAAAACCAGTCAGGGCAAGCGGCAAAAGCACGAACACCAGAATCAGCAAGGCTGCTCTCCTTAGCACCACTTCTTCAGCTCCTTTCGGTCCATTTGCGACTGCGCGGTGGTTTGGCAGCCGCCCGTTGTTCTCCATATACTCCGCGGTGCTGGAGAATCCTAGATACTCTTAGTGACCTTATTTGGCTGGAGCGAGTTGGGCGTTCTGCCTCCTCGGAGAGGTCTAAAGTATGGCACGTCCGCCTAACGAGGCGGCACGCGCCGGAAGAAGTGGAGTGGAAAGGAGAGGTCCAGCCTAAGTCATGCGCGATCTTTGTCTTTGGGATCAAGGTCGCCTCTTGTCTGATCCTGTTCAGCCAGGAGTTCCCTCACTTCCCCAATTGGTCCATGGACGTTCTCACCCGAGCCGAGCGCGGCAGTGAACGGCCTTTCCTGCCTCATCAGCGCGAATTTGCCCTGACTAAATGGAGCGAAACCTGGATTACCCCCGAATAGGCGTATAGTCCTCTAGAGGCAGCTCGGCCAACCCCTCATCTATGGTATAGCTGAGTAGCCGCAAATCCTTGAGGAAATCTGGACCCTTTTCTTTTCTGCAGAAAGCCAGCACCTCGGGCAGCTTCTCAAGACCAGGATTGCCAAAGACGGGCTCGGCCACAACCGCAACGGGAATGATCCTTCCAGATAGCTCGGGTACCTCCCATTTGTTTGGCAAAAGCCCCATAGCTTGTTTCTGCCGAATCATCGCCGGAATGCTTTTGCGGAGCTCCTGTTGTAAACCCGGAGAACTCCAAATCTCGTAGTACACACCGATTTGAAACGGCAGGAAGAAGATCTCAGACTCATCAGCCGATCCGCGCTTAAGCTCAATGAGCAGGATGTTACCCTGCCTATCCACTGCTATAAAGTCAACCTCATTCCCGTCCGTTTCCGCCGCTCTCCCGTATCGCCCATCTTTGCCGTACGCTAGAAGCTTCCTTTTTAGCTCCAGATACTCTTGCTGAATGGTTCCCAACACAGCCTGTCGCTCCATCTCGTCGCTGTGGCCAACAACCGCCTCCCGATCGACGATAACGAACTCAGAATCAGCTTCGCCACATACACCGTACCGGCGGGAGAGATGATTCTGATAGAAGCCTTCTTTGTTGTTGCCATGGGAGGAATCCTTCTTGTCCTGATCCTCTAGGGATTGCCTGATCCTCTCCATCGGGTCCACTTTGACAGTGGACGCTGGTCTGGTGCCTGCGAGGTCTGGAGAGATATCCTTGTAAGTTTGGTGGGCATCGAGCGTCACCTGTCCCGCCGTCCTCGTCC
>JAAZDU010000166.1 GCA_012512665.1 Bacillota bacterium
CAGCTGAGCCTTTACTGTTCAGTATTTTTAGTTCCCCACGCCAGTAGCCCCAAACCTGCAGGCTGGAGAGGGCAATTTTGTATGTCGGAAGCTCTTCAGGCGGGATTAGCTGGGTTATTTTTTTAAACAGGATCTTTTCTGCATCGTGGCCAGTAATACTTGCAGTGACATTGTTAATATAGATCAGCTCCTCTTGCCGGTTAATGACGGCAACCATCTCCCCCATCTGTGCTAAAAAGCGGGAGTGGAGCTGGAGTTGTCTGTATAGTTCTGCCTTGTGCAGGGCAGAGGCCATAAGCTGGCCGATGGAGAGCAAAAAATTAAGCTGGTTTTCTTGGAGTTTGTCTTTTGCAGTGATAATAAAGGTGCCGTTTAATTTTCCTTCTGCCTTTAAGGGGATGGAGAAGAGATGGCTGTTTTTTGCCGAAGAAGAGACTGCTGGGGATGGGTTATGAAAAATTTCATCCTCTCCTGTACCAGTATAGCATTCCTTAAAGCGTGTTCCCTGTTCGCAGGCGGCATATTTTTTGAATACGCGTATCTTGCTGCTAATTTTCCTCTCCAGCGTGTAGATAGCAGCCCCTTCAAAGTTGTTGTGGGAAACAATTTTTTTCAGGACACTAGACACCGCCTGTCGAGGGTGAGGGTAAGCATTAAGTTCAATGGTTGCTTTTTGCAGGAACGCGTCTTTTGCCTGTTCCTTGCCATTTTCGGCTGTGTTCCGATGGAGATTGTTATTATAGATAATAAGGACAAATCCTTTTGTCTGCCCAAATATATTTTTTAGGGCCTGCCCCCGTCCATTCAATGAAATCAGTTTGCCGTTTTTTTGTCTAAAGGTTGCCTCAAAGGCTGTGCTGAAAAGATATTCGCCGTCGGGGGAAAAGTTGTTGATATCCTTGCCGATCATTTCCTGGGGTTTGTAACCAAGCAATTGAACACTATGGCTGGCAAACTTAATTTGACCGTTAACATTTAAAACGAGCACAATATCGCTAATAAGTTCGCTTGTTAATTTTATCATGTAGCTGTAGAGACAATTATTACCAATAAGGCGTCTGTTTTTAAGTATTGACAATTTGGAGATAAATGATAAAAAAGAGCTAACAGCCTTGTTGAACTGCAAGTTTAAACCTCCTTAAAAGGCCACCTTGAGAAAATAAAGTCATTTTTTTACCGATTTGCCATAAATTCAATATTCTTCTTACAACTGTCAATTCCTTGTCTTTACAATAATTTTTATTTAAAAAAATAAATATTGTACGTCATTTTATTGCCAAGGATAAAAGCATGTGTTAAAATAGTTTAACGGACGCGAACCGCCTTTTAGGGCGTGTTTTATTGTTTAAGATGTTAATATCTTTTTGTGCAGATAATTTTGTGAAAATCTGGTCATTGCTATAGTTAACGGTATTATACCAAATACTGTAGTTGTTACATAAGATAAGGGAATAAGGAGGAGCATATTCGATGAGTAAGTTGGAGAAAATAGACAGCAATAAAGTACAGTTGGAGATAGAAGTTCCAGAAACTGAAGTAGAACAAGCTCTGGCCAGGGTTTACCGTAAAGTTGTAAAAAAGATTAACCTACCGGGTTTCCGCAAAGGGAAAGCCCCCCGCCAGATATTGGAGGCCCGTTTTGGTACGGAAATTTTTTATGAAGACGCACTTGAAATTTTAATTCCCCCCGCTTACGAAAAAGCGATAAAGGAGCAAGGGTTAGAGCCGATTGACGAACCAGAGATGGAGCTGGTACAAATGGAGAAGGGCAAACCTTTGCTTTTTAAGGCGAAAGTAGAGATTAAACCGGAAGTTCAACTAGGGAATTATAAAGGAATTGAAATTGAACAACAAAAAGAAGAAGTAACACCTGAAAAGGTTGAAAG
>JAAZDU010000167.1 GCA_012512665.1 Bacillota bacterium
CCTTCTTTTCAAAAATCTATATAGTGCAACAAAGGTTAAGAATTGCTTATAAACTAAAAAATAATATAGTTCCAGCTTTAAGGGGTTAGTTCAATATGCATATGCAGGACTTTCAGGCACTTATTAAACATCCTCTGCTGGCATCGACAGCAAAAGAGGATCATTTTTTTCAATTAGAAGATGGTAAACTCTATCACTATATACGCCCCTCTGCCAGCAAAGAATGGGATCTGTCCGGGCAAAACTATTTTCAGGAAGTGATGGATGGTTTCGAAGTAGTGTTGGATAAAGATAATAACTTTCATCTTTGTGGGCTTACACCAGAAGGAAGCATCGTTTATTATAAACCTCCAGATTATAATCCAATACCCTTTTCCCTGGACAGAACCAAGAAAATCAATCACTTTTCCATGGCTTTTACTAAAGACAACAAAATCTATCTGTTGTGTCAAGCTCAGAGCCCCGGCAGCAAAAACTGGCTTTTTTTCTGTTATGGTGAGCAAAAAAAATGTCAGGATATTAAAGTTCTAGATACAAGTTTTATTAATTCCGATCTGAAGGGTTTTCTTGGGGTAGACCACAACAATTCTCTTTTTGTTTTTTATAATCTTTACCAGGGCGGAAACCATCTATTAGTTTACCGCGAACTGGCGCCTAATAAAGGGGAATGGGACAGCACTACTTATCTCTCACGCCAGGGTGAAGAGACCTTTTGCCCAACCTATGCTGTAGACGAAAAAAACTTTTTGCATCTTTCCTGGCTCAGCTTAACCCCAAAAGGTCATTACATCAATTACACCCGCCGTAATCCTTATGGCAAATGGGAAAATTATTTTAAAGCACAAATTAAAAGGCCTGCTATTTTTACTGTGCCTATTTTTGTACTCAACAACAAGTTAATTATACCCTGGGTTCACGGCACAATGCTTTATCACCTTCACTCTTCTGATAATGGGCTTAGCTGGCAGTGGGGGGAAAGCAAACTTCTTAAGCAACGGCCCCGGCTTTGCCGTCACCGTGATGGTAATTTTTGGAATTGTGGTACAAACTCCTGGCAAGGGCACTATACCCTGATACATAAAACACCTCCTCAAAAAATATTACAACCTTCATCGCTGTTTGAAGACAACTTGGCTGTGGGCCCCTACGAGCAAAATATAAACACACTGAACCTTCTTTCTTCTTACCTTGTTAACAGGGCTGCCAGCAGCATGCAAACCAACTACTACTTACAACAGCAGCTAAGGCAAAAGGAAAAAGAAATAAAAAAAATACAGTCCCATTTTCTGTCCTTTAGGGGTGAATTAGACAACAGGTTAAAATCTAAAGAAGAAGAGCTGGAACAGCTAGAAGCATATTTTAAACAATTACTAAAGGAACTGCAAAAAGGCATAAAAAAGGAAAAAGAAAAAAGTGAGCATTTATCCTGCATAATCAAAGGGTTAAAACAGGAAAATCAAAAATTGCAGGCAAAAATCGATCTGCTAAAAAAAGAGGTGGAAGAGCTTGAGACGGAATTATCAATGCTCAAAAAAGAAAAAGAAGAATGGGAAGCAAAAAAAATAAATAGCGTTTTGAAAAGGTTTTTTCATAAACATTAATTCGTTATGCCAATTTTAGTCAATCACTAATACCTAGGCATCCGGCGGCCAGTTGTGTGCACTTTTTTCCCTGGGAACCTCACTTCCTCTGCCTGTTTTAAGAGCATTTTATAATAATGGTTTTCCCCTTGGTAAAAAGAGGGCACAGGACGTGATCTGTCCCGCAAGGCTTTATCCTTTAAAATAAGGTCTTGATACTCTTCCTCAACACTGTTGCTACCTTTGCTCTCTTTTGTTCCTGCCACCTCTTCTGTCTGCCTCAAGTATATCTTATGCTGGACCTTTACCAACAGTTTAACCCTGCAAAAAAACAATAAATAAGGGCTTTTAGGGCTGGAAAAATTAAGGTCAAAGGATGAATCCCATAAGTGTTCATCTGCTAACCTTGCTACCTCTTTCCTCCTTATGTTATCGGTAA
>JAAZDU010000015.1 GCA_012512665.1 Bacillota bacterium
CGGAACGATTCAATGCTATTAGGGAAGCTCTTAAGATACGAAGGCTTTTATAGGCAGGTCTTATTGCTCAGAATTACTCGATAAAGAAGATTGCCCGGCTTTTTTTAGCTTTGCTATCATACCTGCTGAAAGTTTAGCTGCTTCGCGGACGTAGGAGGCACATTTTTTTCGCCTCTCGGGGTCGCGGGCAAATTTTTTTCTATCTTCTTTCAGGCGCAGATCATAGCCGGAAAGAGCCGGGCAGTATATATCGCCAAAAGCAGCTTGAAAGCTGTTAAACATCTCTGCAGGTGCTATCCAGTATTAGAGCATATTCTTTTTTGTTTTCGGGGCTAGTGCGGTTAAAGCTTAAACTGATGGCCATAATGGCGCCGGTCAGCGCGCTGCAGAGAGAACCGCAGCGCCCTATGCCTCCTCCAAAAGCGGTGGCAATTCCCTGGGGGCAGGGTGGGAGCTCCATAGTATCGGCTACGCCTTTTAGGGTTGCTTCAGCGCAGTTGAACCCTTTTTTAAATTCTTGCTCTGCTCTTTCAGCTGCTTTTTCTGCAAATGCAAAATCTTCATTTTTTATCTCCATGATAATTATTACCTCCCTGACCCGTACTATGTTTTTAGGCGCTGCCTTCTTGTTTCTCTCTTGCTTACTTCTCTTTAGTCAGAGAAATATCCTGTTTATAAGCAGAATTTTTTAGCTTATTAAAATTACTGAAACTTAGAAGGAAAAAGGGGCAAGGAGGAAGAAATATTAAAATGAATTTCTGCTTTGATTTATCTAAAAGATTTTTAATAATAGAATGTATGCAAATTTTAAACTAATTATATTTACGGAGGAGATGACAATATGACAGCCGACAACTGTAAAAAGGAAGATTATTTACAGAACCTTCCACCCTGCCAGGTATCCTGCCCTATTCACCAGGAGGTGAGGGAATACCTGCGTTTGATTGCCATGGGTGATTTTGACCGCTCTCTTGAAGCAATTAAAAGGGCTAATCCCCTTTCATCGGTCTGTGGTACAATCTGTGCGCACCACTGTGAAGATGAGTGCCGCCGGGCAAATGTAGATGAAGCGCTGTCCATCAGGGGTTTAAAAAGAGCTGCCGTTGAATTTGGTAAGGCTGGCTTTCCCGACAAGAAAGAGACGGATCCAGAGAAAAAAGTGGCAGTTGTTGGTTCTGGTCCTGCAGGATTAATGGCAGCTTTTAAGCTGGCCTTGCAAGGGTGTGCTGTTACTGTCCTGGAAAAAGAAGATGATCTGGGCGGAGCTCCCCGCCAGTATATTCCTTTATATCGCCTTCCTGACGAAACCGTAGATCTTGATATAAATCACCTGAAAGCCCTGGGTATTGAGTTTAAAACGAGGATGGAACTGGGTAAAGATTTTTCTTTAGATGATTTAAAAAATGAGGGATATAAGGCTATCCTGTTGGCCCTGGGCTTAACAGCCAGCCGGGGGTTACCCCTTCCCGGGGCAGACCATAAAGATGTTTTAATGGCCCTTACCTTTTTGAAGGCCAGCAAAAGGGATGGCTTCCGCCTTGATGGCAAAGAGGTGATTGTTATAGGCGGAGGCAACGTTGCTATGGACGTGGCCCGCAGTGCTGTCCGCTGCGGGGCAACTAAGGTAAGGCTGGCCTGCCTGGAGTCTGCTGAGGAGATGCCTGCTTTTCCCTGGGAAATTGAAGAGGCCAGGGAAGAAGGGGTAGAGATGAACTGCTCCTGGGGGCCAAAAGAGATTTTGATAGAAGATGATAAAATAGTAGGGTTGAAACTTGTTAGGTGTACCTCTGTTTTTGATGAGCAGGGCCGTTTTAACCCCTGCTATGGCGATGAGTATGCTATTCTTCCTGGCGATACTGTTATTTTCGCTATCGGCCAGGCATCAGACCTGTCAACTGCTGTAAAAGGCGGTGTCCAGGCTGACGAAAGGGGCCGCCTGGTTTTTGATCCCCAGACTTTAAAGACTCCCCTGGAGGGTGTTTTTGCCTGCGGTGAGGTGGCTACCGGCCCTGGTACCGCTGTGCAGTCCATGGCTCATGGCCGCCTGGGGGCTCTGGCGGTGGCAAACTACCTTGAAGGGAAGCCATTTTTGGTCTCCATGGAGGAGCAGCTTCAGCCCTTACCCCAGCTGGCGCCTGAAGTGGCGCAGGAAGTGAAAAGGATCAAGCGGCATCCAATTCCTGGGCTTAGCCCGCAGGAGAGAGCCACTAACTTTAAGCCGGTAGAAAAAGGATATACCCTGGCTATGGCTGTCCACGAGAGCATGCGTTGCCTGGGGTGTGCTGCAGGTGCAAAGCGGGTGGTAGAGCTCTGTGCCGACTGCCTGACCTGCTTGCGCAGCTGCCCCTACGGGGTACCGGTGGTATCGGAGGAAGGAGACGTTAACATACGCGTTGAGCAGTGCCAGACCTGCGGCCTCTGCCTCACAGTCTGCCCCAATATGGCTATAGAGTTCCGTACCCCCTATATTGAAGAAGCGGCTTCGGGCATTGAAGAAGCAGTAAAAGAGGCGCTGAAGGGTAAAAATGGGCTTCCAGCGGTAGTGGCCCTCTGTTGTGGCTATGGCAGCTATGCTTTACCGGAGTTCCGCCAGGAATTTTTAAGCCAAAAACCAGCTAATCTGGGTGTAGTTCGCTTCCCCTGTATCTCCAAGATAGATACAATCCACATTTTAAAAGCATTTGAGCTGGGGGCGGAAGGGGTCCTGGTGGCAGGATGCCACGATGAAGAAGGCCTTTGCCCTTTCCAGAAGACCATGTTCTGGGCAGAAAAGAGGGTGGGCAAAGTGAAGGGCATCCTGAAAGATGTGGGCTATAATCCAGACTGCCTGGAGCTAGTATCCCTTACTCCTCAAGAGGTAGCCAATTTTAAGGAGACGGCAGAGAATTTTGCCAAAAAGGTAAAGGAACTGGAAATGGTGGGGGAGAAAGAGAATTAGTTTTCCCGGCCAAAAAATGAGTTTAATTTTTACCCAAGGCAATTGCATTGCTTTTAATAGAGTGCGAATAAGTTAACCTGATCGCACTCTTTTTTTCCCTGCCAGGATACTTGTTTTTCTACCAATTTCTTTTTTCTTTTCTGCAGCCTTTTTTGTTTTAAATCAGCTTTCCTTTTGTTATAATGACTGTTAAAACCATATGCTTAGAGGGATTTGCATGGCCGAGCAGAGCTTGAGCTTAAGCGTAGCTTTTGCGGCAGGGCTTCTCTCCTTTTTTTCTCCCTGCATACTGCCCTTGATTCCGGTTTATATGTGCAGTCTGGCAGGAGAGAATGTTTTGGCCTACGGGAGGCCGGGAGCTTTTTTATCGCGCCAGCTGATTGGCCGTTCTATAGCTTTTTCCCTAGGCTTTACCATTGTTTTCATGGCGCTTGGCCTGGCAGCAGGAGCACTTGGCAACTTCTTATGGGATTACCGGGGGCTGCTGCAGCAGCTTGGCGGTGTTGTTGTCATCATCTTTGGCTTGGAGATGCTGGGCATCCTTCAGTTGCCTGTTTTCTATAGGGAGAGAAGAATTAAGCACAAAATTAATGTTTTGGGCCTGGGAAGGGCTTTTTTGGTGGGTGCTCTCTTTTCCCTGGGCTGGACCCCCTGTGTGGGACCCATACTGGCCAGCATTTTGTTTTTGGCGGGGGGAGGAGGAAGCCCCTTGCAGGGAGCAATTTTACTGCTACTATACTCCCTTGGCCTGGCCATTCCTTTTGTACTGGCCGCTCTTTTTATCTCTCGTTTTTCCTTGATTTCATCCAGGCTGGTAAAGCTTATGCCTTATTTTAACAGCGTTGCCGGAGGGCTGCTGGTTGTATTGGGCCTCCTGCTTGTCAGCGGTACTTTTGTTAAATTAAGCAGATACTTTAGCAGCTTGTTCTTATAATATTTAGTGCGGAGGAGATCCTGTGCCGAAAACTAATAATTTAAAAGCTGCTTTAGCAGTTCTTTTCCTCATAGTATTTACAGCTGCCGTAACGGGTTGCGGGGGAGAGAAGGAAGTCGATCAGTATGATTTTACTTTGCCGGGGCTTGAGGGGGAAGAAGTAACACTTTCTTCTTACACAGGTAAGGTTATTCTTATCAAGTTCTGGACCACGGCTTGCATCTACTGCCTGGAAGACCTTGTGCGCTTGGAAGCGCTGCAGAAAGATTATCCCGGCATTGAGATCTTTGCCATCAATATTGGTGGGCAAAGGGAGGCGGTAAAATCTTTCGTGGAAAGCGCCGGGTTTACTTTTCCGGTACTGCTGGATGAGGATGGTGAGGTGGCGGGAAAGTATCGGGTGCTTGGGGTGCCGACAACAGTCCTATTCGATAAAGAAGGGAACATTGTCTATAACAAGCCCGGGGCGCTCCCCCTGAAGAGCATGAAAGAGCTGCTGGAATCAGAACTGTAGCTGCAGGCCCACTTTGGCTGTCACCAGGGAGGCCAAGCAGAGTAGATTTAGCACCCGTTGAATGCATGTATGATGTTTTTGACAAAAAGAGGCTCCGGTGATAAAATAAGATGCGTGATAAAAAATCAAATATATTTGTTCTGAGGTTTCAGCCTTTAAGTGGTTCCCAGCCAGTGTTAATCTGGCTTTTTTTTGGTTAAAATGCACCAATCTTTGTTCCTTTACCAGGAGATGATTGCCATGTTAACTGTTTATTCACAGCCGCTGGGGATTGCCATTGTTCTACTTTTAGGTTTAGCAGGCGGGAGACTTGCGCGTATAATTAAAATGCCCATGGTTGTGGGCTATTTAATTATGGGGGTCTTGCTAAGCCCCTCCATATTGCACATCATACCTAACCAGCTGAACAATGAGCTGGAAGTTGTAAGGGTTTTAGGCCTGGGCATGATTGCCCTCATGATAGGCAGCGAGCTGGAGATTAAAAAAATGAAAGATGTTGCCCGGGCCGTCTTTACTATTACCATAGTGCAAATTGCGGGGGCATTTGTGTTTGTTTTTCTTGCTATGTATTATCTGGTTAAGCTTCCTCTACCCATAAGCCTCTTGCTTGGAGCACTGGCGACAGCTACAGCGCCGGCTGCAACGGTAGCCGTGATTAAAGAATATAAAGCCAAGGGGCCGCTTACTCGAACACTTCTTGGCGTGGTTGCTCTTGACGATGCCGCCTGTATTATCCTCTTTGGCATTGTCATTGCCATCGTTGCCATGATATTCAGCGGCGAAGCGATTACTTTTCAGACAATGCTTGAGCCTTTTAAAGAAGTGTTTTTCTCTGGTTTACTGGGTGTAATTACCGGGTTACTGCTAGTTTTTTCTTTAAGATTATCGCAGAACAGGCAGCAGTCGCTGGTCATCTTGCTTGCTTTTACCCTCTTAAACAGTGGTGCAGCTTATCTTTTTGACCTGTCGCCTTTGCTGGTAAACATGGTGACCGGTTTTGTGGCTGTAAACATTTATGAAGACTCAGCCGTTTTTCAATACCTGGAAGATGTAGAACTGCCAATATTCATTATGTTTTTTACCTTGACGGGAGCGACACTTCACCTTGAAGCTTTGTGGAATAACTGGGTACCTGCTGCTGTTAGCCTTGTTGCCAGGGGGGTAGGTAAGGTAGGAGGAGCATTTTTAGGGGCAAGGCTTTCTGGGGCAGAAAAAACAGTTCAGAAGTATCTAGGTTACGCCATGTTTTCTAAAGCTGGTGTTACGGTAGGTCTGCTGATGATCATACAGCAGAGGTTTCCAGAGATTGCCGTAGCAATGACAGCTATAGTCCTTGCAGAAATAACGGTTTGTGAGCTTATTGGTCCTATGGGTACACGCTATGCGCTCATAGCTTCAGGTGAGGCCAGGCAGCAAAAATAACGCATTTAAAATGTCATGTTTCTTAAATAGCCTGTAAAAACCTTTAGTTGTTGTAACTATTAAGTTAAGATACCCCTTTTACCTTTTCCAGAGAAATTACAAAATATATTCCCGTTCCCGGCTCATCCAGGCTGCCAATTATTTTTTCTACTTCTTTGACGGCTGCGTCTGCCTTATCCAAGCTTTCTACTACAGAAAAAATAGTATTGTTTTGAGAGCGGCACTGGTTAAAAATAAGTTTGCGCAATCCTCCAACTACGGGGCTTTCGCATTCCATGATAGTTTCGCCCATGCCTTTGGAATCCAACACAGTTGCTCCTCTAATGCCAATGTCTACAAATTTTTCTAAAATCTTATTTAATTTTTCTGTTTTGTTTAAGACCAAAACAAATAAGTACAAGCGGCACACCCCATTTTGTTTTTAACTTAAGTTTATTATAACATATCTCTATCCTCTATTGTACCCGATAATTTAACTCAATTAGCATTTGCCTCCAGGTAAAAAATTATACCGGGCAGGATTATTGGCAAATTATATTGAAGTACGGGCGACCCGCAGGTATTTTATTGGAAAAGGAGGTTATTGCTGTGGGAAAAGGCCGGGCAGTAGTTGACAGGGAAGGCCTTAGGGTGCAGAGATATTCTCTGGGGCCATACAGCACCAATGCCTATCTGCTCATCTGTAAAAAAACAGGGGAGAGCGTGCTCATCGATGCTCCGGCGGAAGCAGAGACGATCATGAAGGCCTTAGAAGGGACCAAGCCCAGGTATATCCTGCTTACTCACACCCACCTGGATCATATCGGTGCCCTGGCAGAGCTTCGCTCCCTGAAAATTCCCCTGGCAGCTCACGCTGCAGAAAGACCAAATCTTTCTTCGCCCCCTGAATTTTTCCTTGAAGATGGGGAGAAGATCTGCTTTGGCCAGCAGGAGCTGAAGGTGCTCCATACGCCGGGGCACACCAAGGGGAGCCTTTCTTTTTATCTTGAGGGGTTCCTTTTTTCTGGCGACACTCTTTTCCCTGGTGGGCCAGGAAAAACAGTTTCTCCTGCTGCCCTAAAAGAGATCATTGCTTCTATTACACGCCAGCTTTTTACACTGCCTGATCATACCAGGGTATTTCCGGGCCATGGGGAGGACACGGTGCTGAAAAAGGAGAAGGAAGCTTATAAAATATTTGCCTCCAGCCCCCACGACCCCAATCTCTGCGGGGACGTTACCTGGCTTTCTGACTAAAAGGCGATGCCTACAGGGGAAGCTGAACCCGGTGGAAGGCTTCTGCCAGCTCAAAATTTTTGCCTCTCGCCATTATCAGGGCCCTCTCCCTCAACCATTTTTTAATAGCGGGGGCGCGGCTGCCGCCTACCTGGCTCTCGTGGCAAAAGAGGGCTTTTTCCTTTTGGGCGAAACTGGAAGTAATATCGACCCAGTAATTGGGTTCTTCAGATGCCCAAAGCAATGCTTCTTTTACCTTATGAGGCTGAAGGTTTTCTTCCAGCAGCTCAGGGTAGGAGAGGTGATCCCTGGCGTAAGGGAAAAGGGCGTCCAGGACTACCTGGCCTGTGATGCGGTGGTCCCTGTGCCATACGTAGCGGCGGTAAGGGTCAACAGTTGCTACGATTTCGGGGCGGTATTTTCTAATTAAACGCACTATTTCTTTCCGAAAATCAGGGGTGTCCTCCAGCCCCTGGTCAGGATATTGCAGAAATACTACTTCCCTCACGCCCAGAACTTTGGCTGCAGCCAACTGCTCTTTTTTTCTAATCTCGGCCAACAGCTCTGGTTTCATGTTGCGGTCGCTGGTGCCTTTGTCGCCATTGGTGCAAACGGCGTAAACCACATCTTTTCCCTGTGCGGTCCAGAGGGCTACTGTTC